>NZ_JBSGBF010000005.1:0-180063 GCF_053601115.1 Streptomyces sp. NPDC004788 | reverse complement strand
CCCGGGTATGGGCCGCGTAAAGCCCCCGGGGGCGGAGGCCACCGGCCTCCGCCCCCTGGGGCTCGCACTCCGCGCGTCAGCTCTCCTGCTCGCGCTCCACCTGCTCGTTCCACTCGCGCTTGATCGCGCGCCACGCCTCGTCCGTCTTGCCGAGCCGCCAGTAGCCCGAGATCGACAGCCGCTCGCGCGGCACCTCGCGGTCGATCCGCAGATGCCGGCGCAGCTCCTTCACGAAACCGGCCTCGCCGTGCACGAAGACGTGCACGTCCCCGGCCGGGAAGTCGAGCCCGCGCACCGCGTCGATCAGCGCCTCGCCCACCGGACGCGAACCCCGGTGCAGCCAGGTGACCTCCACGCCCGCCGCGGTCGCGAACTTCTGCTCCTCCGACGCGTCCGCGACCTCCAGGAAGGCGTGCACCACCGCCCCCTCCGGCAGCCGCTCCAGGGCGGTCGCGATCGCCGGCAGGGCGCTCTCGTCACCGGCCAGCAGATGCCAGTCGGCGGCCGTGTCCGGGGCGTAGCCGCCGCCGGGGCCGAGGAAGCGGATCGTGTCGCCCGGCTGCGCCCGCGCCGCCCACGGACCGGCCAGGCCCTCGTCGCCGTGGACCACGAAGTCCACCGTCAGCTCGCGCTGCGCCGCGTCCCAGGCCCGCACCGTGTACGTCCGGGTCGTCGGCCACTGCTCGCGCGGGAACTCGGCACGGATCCGCTCCATGTCGAACGGCGCCGGATACTCCACGCCCTCCGGCGCGAAGAGCAGCTTCACGTAGTGGTCGGTGTAGTCGCCGGTCTCGAAGGTGTCGAGCCCCGGGCCGCCGAGCACCAGGCGCACCATGTGCGGGGTGATCCGCTCGGTGCGGATCACCTGGGCCTCGTAGGCCCGCGGGGCCTTGCGGGCGGGCTGTGCGGCGGGCTGTTCTGCCACGGCGGTCTCCCCCGTTTTCGATTGCGTGCTTAGGTTTGCCTAAGCTAGCACCTGGGGCGAAGCGGCGGCAGGCCGCTCCGGACCGGTGCTCAGCGCGCGAGGACCGGCAGCAGCCGCCCCACCGCACCGCCGAGCCCCCACCGCTCCACCAGGGCCGCCAGCGCCTCCGGGTCCCGGGGCGCCGACGGCAGCGCGGCCGAGAACTCCGGCAGCGGCACGTCCCGCGCGACCCGCACCACGGTCGGGGCCACGTCCAGGTACTCCGCGGCCTCCGCGATGCCGCGCCGCTTCGCCGGGGTCAGCTTCGACGTCCGGTCGGCCGCCGCCGCCCGGACCCCCGCCAGGTCCCCGTACTCCGTGATCAGCTGCGCCGCCGTCTTCTCGCCGATGCCCTTCACCCCCGGCAGGCCGTCGCTGGTGTCCCCGCGCAGCGCCGCGAAGTCCGCGTACCGGTCCGCGCGCACCCCGTACTTCGCGAGGATCAGCTTCTCGTCCACCAGATCGCAGTCGCCCACGCCCTTGCGCGGATACAGCACCCGCACCCCGCGCGCGTCGTCCACCAGCTGGAACAGGTCACGGTCGCCGGTGACGATGTCCACCGGGCCCGGCGCCCGCTCGGTCAGCGTGCCGATCACGTCGTCCGCCTCGAAGCCGGCCGAGCCGACCCGGGCGATGCCGAGCGCGTCGAGCACGTCGACGATCACCGGCACCTGCGGCGACAGCGTGTCCGGGACCTCCTCCACGTCCGGCCCCGACTCCGTCACCTCGGCCACCCGGTGCGCCTTGTACGAGGGGATCAGGTCCACCCGCCACTGCGGGCGCCAGTCGTCGTCCCAGCAGGCCACGAGGTCGTCCGGGCGGTGGTCCTGCACCAGCCGGCCGATGAAGTCGAGCAGCCCGCGCACGGCGTTCACCGGCGTCCCGTCCGGCGCCCGGACCGAGTCCGGCACGCCGAAGTACGCGCGGAAGTAGAGGCTGGCGGTGTCGAGGAGCATCAGGCGTCGCGTCACACCCCGATCATGCCGCACCCCACCGACAACAACCCCCATCAGGCGTGACGCCAGTCACCTTCGCGTTTGCACAGACTCGGCCCGGGCAGGTTCGGGCCCGGAGCGAACCCGGTACCGGATTCAACGAACGAATCCGGTACGTGACGGGCCGCGCGGGCAGATCCCGCCACGCTCCACGGCCCGGCAGCTGCGGGGGTGGCGGGCCGTTTTCGTTGCTACCCGTGAGGTGTATGTGTCCAGGCTCCAGGCCGACCATCTGTACAAGGTGTTCGGCAGACGACCCGACGAAGCAGTCCGCAAACTCGCCGAAGCCGGCGCCGACCGGGACGCCCTGCGCTCCGACGGCACCACGGCGGCCGTCATCGACGCGTCCTTCACCGTCGAGGCAGGCCAGATCTTCGTCGTCATGGGTCTGTCGGGGTCCGGCAAGTCCACCCTCCTGCGCATGCTGAACGGTCTGCTTCCGCCCACCGCCGGGCGCGTCCTCTTCGACGGCCGCGACCTGACCGCGCTCGCCCCGCGCGAGCTGCGCGAGGTCCGCTCCACGAAGATCAGCATGGTCTTCCAGCACTTCGCGCTCTTCCCGCACCGCAGCGTCCTGGAGAACGCCGGCTACGGCCTGGAGGTCCAGGGCGTCCCGCGCGCCGAGCGCGAGAAGCGCGCCGCCGAGGCCCTGGAGCTGTGCGGGCTGGCCGGCTGGGAGAAGTCCTGGCCCGACGAGCTGTCCGGCGGCATGCAGCAGCGCGTGGGCCTCGCCCGCGCCCTCGCCACCGACGCCGACGTGCTCCTCATGGACGAGTCCTTCAGCGCGCTCGACCCGCTGATCCGCCGCGACATGCAGGACCAGCTGCTCGTGCTCCAGCAGAAGCTGAAGAAGACGATCGTCTTCATCACCCACGACCTCAACGAGGCCATGCGCCTCGGCGACCGCATCGCCGTCATGCGCGACGGCCGGATCGTCCAGCTCGGCACCGCCGAGGACATCCTGGTCCGCCCCGCCAACGACTACGTAGCCTCCTTCATCCAGGACGTCGACCGCACCCGCGTGCTCACCGCCGAGTCCGTCATGACCGACGGCTCCGTAGCCCCCGAGGACTGCCCGCCCGGCTGCGGCTGCGCCCCGGTCGCCCCCGAGACGCCGCTCGCCGAGCTGTGCGCCGTCTCCGCGCGCTGCCTGCACCCCGTGGCCGTCGCCGACAGCGACGGCGAGATCCTCGGCGTCGTCGCCCAGGACCGCCTCCTCGGCGTCATGGGCGGCCTCGACGCCGACGTACACCCCGGCCCCAAGAGCGGCCCCAAGAGCGCCGGCTCCGAGAGCGCCGGCTCCGAGAGCGCCGGCTCCGAGAGCGTCGGCTCCATGAGCCCCGGCGCCGACCGCCGCCCCGACGGCAGGATCCCCACAGCCAGGAGCCGCGCCGACCAGGAGGTGATCAGCCATGCCTAGGCTTCCCCTCGGCCAGTGGGTCGACAGCACCGTCGACTGGCTCCAGGCCCAGCTCTCCTGGCTCTTCGACGCGATCAGCGCCGGCGTCACCGGCCTCTACGACGGCATCGACGCCGTCCTGTCCGCGCCCCAGCCGCTGCTCTTCGCCGGCATCCTCGCCGTCGTCGCCTGGTGGCTGCGCGGCATCGGCGCCGGCGTCCTCGCCTTCGCGGCCTTCGCGCTCGTCGACTCGATCGAGCTGTGGGACGACGCCATGTCGACGCTCTCCCTCGTGCTCGTCGCCACCCTCGTCACGCTCGTGATCGCCGTACCGCTCGGCATCTGGGCGGCCCGGTCCAAGACCGTCAGCGCCGTGCTGCGTCCCGTCCTGGACTTCATGCAGACCATGCCGGCGATGGTCTACCTCATCCCCGGCATCATCTTCTTCGGCGTCGGCGTCGTCCCCGGCATCATCGCCACCATCGTCTTCGCCCTGCCGCCCGGCGTGCGCATGACCGAACTCGGCATCCGCCAGGTCGACGGCGAACTCGTCGAGGCCGCCGAGGCGTTCGGCACCACCCCGCGCAGCACCCTGCTGCGCGTCCAGCTGCCGCTCGCCCTGCCGACCATCATGGCCGGCGTCAACCAGGTCATCATGCTCGGCCTGTCTATGGTCGTCATCGCCGGCATGGTCGGCGGCGGCGGGCTCGGCGGCGCCGTCTACCGCGCCATCGGCAACGTCGACATCGGCCTCGGCTTCGAGGCCGGCATCTCCATCGTCATCCTCGCCATGTACCTGGACCGGATGACCGGAGCCCTCGGCCGCCAGGTCTCCCCGCTCGGCCGCCGCGCCGCCGCCAAGGCCCGCGCCGCGCGCGCCGCCCGCGCCGGCGCCAGGATCTGGGGCCACCGCCCGCAGCCCGTCACCGCCCTCGTCGGCGTCGTCGTCCTCGCGCTCGTCGCCGGCGGCACGGGCTTCCTGGGCGGCGGTGCTTCTTCCACTGCCGCTACCGGCAACGGCAACGGCAAGAAGATCACCCTGGGCTACATCCCCTGGGACGAGGGCATCGCCTCCACCTACCTCTGGAAGGAGCTCCTGGAGCGCCACGGCTACCGGGTCGACACCAAGCAGCTGGAGGCCGGCGCCCTCTACACCGGGCTCGCCGGCGGCCAGATCGACTTCCAGACCGACGCCTGGCTGCCCGTCACCCACGCCCAGTACTGGGCGAAGTACCGCAACAAGCTCGAAGACCTCGGCTCCTGGTACGGCCCGACCTCCCTGGAACTCAGCGTCCCCTCCTACATGAAGGACGTGAACACCCTCGCCGACCTCAAGGGCAAGGCAGGGCAGTTCGGCGGCCGCATCGTCGGCATCGAGCCCAGCGCCGGCATGATGGGCATCCTCAAGGACAAGGTCATGAAGGACTACGGCCTGGAGGGCGAGTACAAGGTCGTCGACGGCTCCACGCCCGGCATGCTCGCCGAGCTGAAGCGCGCCTACGACAAGAAGCAGCCGATCGCGGTCACCCTCTGGTCGCCGCACTGGGCCTACTCGACCTACGACCTGAAGAAGCTCAAGGACCCCCGGGGCAGCTGGGGCAAGGGCGACGGCGTCCACACCCTCGCCCGCAAGGGCTTCGCCGCCGAGAACCCCGAGGTCGGCGCCTGGCTGAAGAAGTTCAAGCTCAGCGAGCGGGAGCTCACCGGCCTCGAAGCCGTCATCCAGCAGACCGGCAAGGGCAAGGAGCAGCAGGCCGTCCGCGCCTGGCTCGACAAGAACCCGGGCATCGCGGAGCGGCTCGCCCCGCAGTAGATCCGGTTTCGTTGCGGAACGGGGTGGTCGCCGAGGGTGTTCGGCGGCCACCCCTTTTCGCCACGACGCGAAACCCCGGCCCAAAGCTGCGTAAGGTTCAGGTAACCGACCAGTACACCCGAGGCACACGAGGGAGGGGGCCGACATGGACGACAAGGAGTCGCTGCGCGTGGGCGCGGCCGTCAAGAGGCGCCGCCGGGCGCTCCAGCTCACCCTGGCCGTCGTCGCCCAGCGCAGCGGCCTGTCCGTGCCCTTCCTCAGCCAGGTCGAGAACGAGCGCGCCCGCCCCAGCGACCGCTCCCTCCAGCTCGTCGCCGTGGCCCTGGAGACCACCGCCGCCGAACTGCTCGCCGCCGCCGAGGCCGCCCGCACCGTCGACGTCGTCCGGGCGGACGAGGAACTGTGGGAGATGCCCCCGGGCGTGCGGCCGCTGGTCCGCGGCCGGCACCAGCTGCAGGCCCTGGAGTTCACCGGCGAACAGGACGCCGGCCGCGAATTCCTGCACCGCAACGACGAGTTGCTGTACGTCGCCGACGGCGCCGTCGAGGTCGAGGCGGAGGGGCGGGCCTACCGGCTCGACCGTGGCGACAGCCTCTATCTGTCCGGCGGGGTGCGGCACCGCTGGCGGGCCACCGCCGCCGGCACCCGGCTCGTCTTCGTCTCCGTCGCGGACCACATCGAGGCCGCGGAAGGGTGAGCGGACGCGTGCGGGGACGGGTGGGCGACGCGGGCTTGCGGGTTGTCTCGCTGGTGCCCTCGTTGACGGAGGCGGTCGCCGTCTCCGCGCCCGGGGTCCTCGTCGGCGTCACCGACTGGTGCACCCGTCCCGCGGACCTCGCGGGCGCCGTACGCGTCGGCGGCACCAAGAACCCCGACGTGGCCGCCGTCACCGCCCTCCGGCCCGATCTCGTCATCGCCAACGAGGAGGAGAACCGGGCGGCCGACCTCGACGCGCTGCGGGCCGCCGGAATCCCGGTGCTCGTCACCGAGATCCGCGGGCTCGACCAGGCGTTCGCCGAGCTGGAGCGGGTGCTCGCGGCCTGTGGCGTACGCGGCCGGCCCGGCTGGCTCGACGCCGCCGAGGCGGCCTGGGCGGACGTCCGGCCGTACGGCCCGCCGCGCACCGCCGTCGTGCCGATCTGGCGCCGCCCCTGGATGGTCCTCGGCCGCGACACCTTCGCCGGTGACCTGCTCTCCCGGCTCGGGGTGCGGAACGTGTACGCCGACCACGCCGAGCGCTATCCGCGGATCGCCCTCGACGAGCTCAACGCCGCCGCGCCCGACCTCGTCGTCCTGCCCGACGAGCCCTACCGCTTCACCCGCGACGACGGCCCCGAGGCGTTCCCCGGGGCCGCCGCGGCGCTCGTCGACGGCCGCCACCTCACCTGGTACGGGCCGTCACTGGCCGAGGCCCCCGCGTCACTGGCCCGGGCCCTGCGAGCAGCGCACCGCTGAACAGGCCGCGCAGGGTGTGCGTGCCGGCCACCAGCCAGGCCGCCACGAGGAGCCCGTACAGACCGATCGCCAGCCAGCGGAACACGGCGAGGCCGGTGTGCTGCGCAAGGCCCTCGGCGCCCGTCACACACGTCCCGACGGGGAACGTGAACGCCCAGAACGTCATCGCGAAGCCCATGCCCCGGCGGCGGGCCCGCAGCACGAGCGCCGTGGAGAGCGCCAGCCACAGCAGCGCGAACCCCAGCACCGGGACCCCGTACAGCACCGCGAACACCGCGAAGCCCTGGTCGTACGGGGCCGGCAGCACGCCCTTCGCGGCGTCGGCGAACTTGTTCACGGCCGTCGTCGACTGGCCGAGCGGCCCGAGGACCAGGAACAGGGTGGGAGTGAGGGCCAGCGGGAGCGGACCGCCCATGACCAGCTGGCCGAAGACGAGGGGCAGCATGACCAGGACCGCGAGGAGGCTGACGCCGAACAGCCCGTGACAGAGGATCAGCAGCGTCTGCTGCGCCTGGCCCCGGGGGAGGTGGGGGAGCAGGAGCGGGCCGACGGCCGCGGACACCATGGGCGCCACGACCGGGAGCAGCCACACGGGCGACGCCTCGGTGATCCGGTGGCGCGCCACCATCAGATACGGCACGGCCACGGCCGCCGCCAGGCCGATCACCGTGCCCGCCGTGAACAGCACCGTGTCCAGCGCCACCGCCGCCGGCAGCCCGATCCAGTCCCGGCCCACGATCATCGTCCCGCCGCCGACCGCGAGCAGCGCCATCGACAGACACCCGTAGAACGGGGCCACGGCGGGGTCCAGGAGATGGGCGCGGGCCTGGTCGCGGTGGTGCGTCCAGTGCAGGGCGCGGGCGCCGAGCAGCGTCAGGAGGGCGAGCAGGGACAGCGCCCAGACGGCCGCGCAGGCCGTGCGCAGCCCGGGCACGTCCAGGGGGAGAGCCGCTCCCGCGTTCGCGATGACGGCGGTGCCCATGATCGAGGCGTACCAGTTGGGGCCGAGGTGACGGACCCCGGTCCATCGCACGCCGGGGGTGGTGGCGCCGGGGACCGACTGAGGGGGAGCGAGTGTTGCCATGCCGCCACTTTTTCGCCTGATCATGGCCCCCACCAGGGACATTGCCGCTATGAGGTCATAAGCTGACGTTATGAGCAGCGCGCCGACGCCGAGTGACGTCCCCCCAGGCCTCCTGTCCCACCGGGTCCCCGACCTCGGCGCGCTCGAACTGCTCCTCGCCGTCGCCCGGCACGGCAGCCTCGGCCGCGCCGCCCGCGAAGTCGGCATCACCCAGCCCGCGGCGAGCAGCCGCATCCGCTCCATGGAGCGCCAGTTGGGCGTCGCCCTGGTCGACCGCTCGCCCCGGGGCTCGCGGCTCACCGACGCCGGCGCGCTCGTCACCGACTGGGCGCGGCGCATCGTCGAGGCGGCCGAGGCGTTCGACGCGGGCGTCCAGGCGCTGCGGGGACGGCGCGATTCGCGGCTGCGGGTCGCCGCGTCCATGACCATCGCCGAGTATCTGCTGCCCGGCTGGCTCATCGCGCTGCGCGCCGAGCGGCCCGGCACCGCCGTCTCCCTCCAGGCCGGGAACTCCGCCGCCGTCGCCGAACGGCTCCTCGCCGGCGACGCCGACCTCGGCTTCGTCGAGGGCCTCGCCGTGCCCGACGGGCTCGACGGCGCCGTCGTCGCCCACGACCGGCTCCTCGTCGTCGCCGCCCCGTCCCACCCCTGGGCACGGCGGCGCAAGCCCATCGACCCGGCCGAGCTGGCCGCGACGCCGCTGGTCCTGCGGGAACGGGGCTCCGGGACGCGCCAGGTCCTCGACGCGGCGCTGGCGGGGCACGGAGGGCTGGCGGAGCCGCTCCTCGAACTCGCCTCCACCACGGCCGTCAAGGCGGCGGCGGTGAGCGGCGCCGGGCCCGCCGTCCTGAGCGAACTCGCCATCGCGGAGGAACTGGCCTCCCACCGGCTGGCCGCGGTGCCGGTGGCGGGCGTCGTCCTGCGCCGCGACCTCCGCGCGGTGTGGCCCGTCGGCCACCGCCCGACGGGCCCGGCACGGGACCTGCTGTCCCTGACGAGGGCGCGCCCGACGGGGTGACGCCGTGTGGGCGAGGCTCTCAGACGCTCTCGCTCCGGTACGTCACCCTGCCGTCGACCGTCGTCAGGACGACCGGGACGTCCGGGAGGTCCGTCGCCTCCGTCGTCAGCGGGTCCGCCGCGAGGACCGTCAGGTCGGCCCGGTGTCCCACGGCCACGCGGCCCGCCTCGTGTTCCTCGCCCGCGGCGAACGCCGCGTTGACCGTCATGCCGCGCAGCGCCTCCAGGGCCGTGAGGGCCTGGTCGGGGCCGTGCGGGGGCTGGGTGAGGTCGCGGGCGGGGCGGCGGTGGCGGGCGCCGGCCATCACGCCGAGGGGCGGGAAAGGGGCGATCGGCCAGTCCGAGCCGAGGACGACCGTGGCGCCGGAGTCCCACAGGTCACGGCAGCGCCACGCCCGCGCCGCCCGCTCCTCGCCGAGGCGGCGCGACCAGTTGTCGGTGTGGTCGGCGCGGGTGAAGTCGCAGCAGTGGGTGGGCTGCATGGAGGCGAGGACGCCCAGCTCGGCGAAGCGGTGCAGGGTGTCGTCGGGGACGGTTTCGATGTGCTCGACGCGGTGCCGTGCGCGGTGTCCCGCCGAGCCCGTCGCCTTCTCGACCGCGTCGAGCGCGTGACGTACCGCCGCGTCGCCGATCGCGTGGGTGGCGGTGGGCACGCCCGCCCGGTGCAGTTCGCCGATGACGCGGGTGTACGCCTCCGGGTCCGGCCAGAACGCGTGCGTGGACTCGCCGTGGCAGTCGGGCCGCTCCAGCCACGCGGTGCCGTTGTCGATCGTCCCGTCCATGAAGAGCTTCACGCCGTCGACCCGCCACAGCGCCCCGCCCCGGCCCTGCTGCTCGACGAGGGCGCGGATCCCGTCGGCGTCGGTGCCGGGCTGGCACCAGGGCGCCACGCGGAGGCGGAGCGGAAGGTCGCCGGCCGCGTCCAGTTCGGCGAGCAGGTCGAGGCTGTCGCCGTTGGCGTCCATGACGTGGCCGCCGGTGAGGCCCGCAGCCGCCATGGAGCGGAGGGCGCCGGCCAGCCGCTCACGCTGCTCCGCGCGGGTCGGTCGAGGGGCGACCCGCTCGACCAGCTCGCAGGCCGCGTCCTCCTGGAGCAGGCCCGTCGGGCGGCCCCGCTCGTCGCAGACGATCTCCGCCGACGCCTGGTCGAAGGTGCGGGGGCGGTCGATTCCGGCCAGGTCGAGGGCGCGGCGGCTGGCGAGTGCCGAGTGGGCGTCGAAGAGGAGGAGGAAGGCGGGGATCCCGTCGAGGACCGTGTCGAAGGGGCTGATGCCCACGGGTCCGCCGGCGAAGACGTTCGGGTCGAGGCCCCAGCCGAAGAGCCAGTCCCCGCGGCCGAGGTCCCGTACGGCGTCGGCCAGGGCCTCGCGCACGTCCGCCAGGTCCGTGCAGGTCGAGAGGTCGAGGCCGTGCGTCAGTTCGGCGCCGGTGACCGGATGGAGGTGGCCGTCGACGAGGCCGGCGGTCACCACGGCGCCCTTGAGGTCGACCACCTCGGTCCCGGCGCCCGCCAGGGCGCGGATCTCGCGGTCGTCGCCGAGCGCGGCGATCCGTCCGTTCCCGGACACGGCGAGCGCCGTCTCCGGCAGGAACGCGCCGGTGCCGGGGTCGAGCAGCCGGGCTGAGGACAGGACGAGACGGGTGCGCACGGGGACTCCAGGGGCGTTACGGACAGGTGGGAGCGGGTCAGTGGGGCAGCGCGGTCGCCTCGCGGTCCAGGGTGCCCGCCGGCAGGCCCAGCTCGCGTTCCGCCGTCGTCACCGCCATCCGCCGCACCGCCTCCGGCAGTTCGTCGCGGTCGTGGTGCTCGGTGTTCGCGTGGGCGCCCAGGCCGTCGAGGACGACCAGGATCTGGATCGCGGTGACATGCGGGTCCGGCGTGCGGAACTCGCCGCGCGCCACGCCGTCGCGGATCAGCCCTTCGAGCCGTTCGTCGGAGGCGCGTTCCTGTTCGGCGACCCGGTCGCGCAGCACGGGCCGGTAGCGGCTGAGGTGGCGGGCGTTGATCCAGAGGCGGCTGATGTCGTCGTACGACTCGCCCGAGGACAGCGCGAAGTAGCGCGCCAGGTACTGCGTGGGTGTGCCGTCGGGGCGGTGCGCCGGCAGCAGGGCGTCGAGCTCGCCGGTGGCGGCGGTGCCGAAGGCCTCGGCCACCAGGTTCTCGACGGAGGGGAAGTAGTGGCTGATCAGGCCGGGCCGCACGGCGAGCTCGTCGGCGATCCGCCGCAGGGTCACGCACTCCAGGCCCTCGGTGAGGGCCACGGCCGCGGCCGCCTCGACGATCTCCGCGCGGCGGGCCTCGGGGGACTTGCGAACTCGTTTGCGCTGGACGCTTGACGACATGGGGGCGATGCTATTGAGTGTGCGACCAATAAGCAACCAGGTGTGCACGACATGTGTCCGGAGGGCCGTATGGCGTCCAGTAATCCCGCACCGGAATCCCGGCCGTACGAGGTCCCGGGCGTCGACGTGCCCACCCGGATCGAGTCCCACGGCATCGACCACATCCCCGACACCGAGCGCCACGGCCACCCGCGCGAGCTGTTCGCCGTCTGGGCCGCCGTCAACGTCAACTACCTGAGCCTCGTGGTGGGCGGCGCGCTGGTCCTGATGGGACTCGGCCTCGGCCAGGCGCTCGCCGTGATCGTCGTCGGCAATCTGTTCTGGCTGCTCGCCGGCGTCCTCGCGATCTCCGGCCCGGCGGCCGGCGCGCCCAGCGAGGTGATCACCCGGGCCATGTTCGGGGTGCGCGGCAACCGCGTGAACAACGCGGTGACCGGCTGGATGATCTCCGTCTGCTACTTCGCGCTCAATCTGGCGGCCGGCGCCGGAGCCGCGTTCGCCCTGGTCGAGGAGGTGGGCATCCCCGCCTCGACCGGCGTGAAGGTTGTCGTCGTGCTCGTCGTCGCCGCGGTCACGCTCGCCATCAGCGTGTACGGGCACGCCCTGATCGTCCGCCTCTACCTGCCGATCACCCTCGCCCTGACCGCGGTCTTCGGCATCGTCGCCTACGACGTGCTGCGGCACGCGGACTTCCACTACGCGCCGGACGCGCCGCTGACCGGCACCGGCCTGTGGGCCGCGCTCCTCGCGGGCGTCACCCTGATCGCCGCCGGCCCGCTCTCGTACACCACCAGCGCCGACTTCTCCCGCTACCTGCCGACGACGAGCTCGCCGAAGGCGGTCCTCGGCTGGACCGCCTTCGGCGGCTTCCTGTCGAGCGTGCTCGTCTGCTCGCTGGGGGCGCTCGCCGCGACCGTCGTCGACATGTCGGATCCGCAGGCCGGGCTGCGGACCCTGCTGCCCGGCTGGTTCAGGCCCTTCTTCCTGCTCGCGCTCGTCCTCGGCACCGTCGCGATCAACGCCATGACCGCCTACAGCGCGGGCCTCGCCCTCCAGGCCGTCGGCCTGCGGATCCGCCGCTCGCGCAGCGTGCTCGTCGACGGCACGGTCTCCGTCGCGCTCACCCTGTACGCGCTGTTCGTCTCGGACTTCCTGGACACCGTCAGCAACGTCGTCGAACTCACCGTCGTGCTGCTCGGCCCGGCGATGACCGTGTACGCGGTCGACATCAGGCTGCGGCGCAACCGCTACGACGGCCGGGCGCTGATGGACGAGACACCGGCCGGGCCCTTCTGGTACGTGGCCGGGGTCAATCCGGCGGGTGCCGTCGCCGTCCTGGTGGGGGCCGGTGCGGCGGCGCTGTGCGTCGACACCGCCTACACCGGCCCGGTGGCCCGGCTCGTCGGCGGGATCGATCTGTCCATGCCGGTCGGCATGGTGCTCGCCGGGGTGCTGTACGCGCTGCTGATGCGCGGCCGGGTCACGACCGGAAGCCGGGTCACGACCGGAAGGTGACCGCCGCCTCCACCAGGCCCCGCATCACCTGCGTGTCCTCGCCCATCTCGGGGTGCCACTGGACGCCGAGGACCCAGGCGGGGGAGGGCAGTTCGATCGCCTCGATCGTGCCGTCGTCCGCGTGGGCCGAGGCGAGGAGGTTCTTGCCGAGGATCTCGACGCTCTGGTGGTGGTAGGTCGGGACCTCCGTCCGCTCGGGGGCGAGGGCGGCGTAGCGGGTCCCGGGGACCGGGGTGACCGGGTGGCGGCCCATCACGCCGACCGCCTCCGTGTGGCCGTCGACATGCTGGACGAGGGTGCCGCCGAGGGCCACGTTCAGGAGCTGCAGGCCGCGGCAGATGCCCAGCAGCGGCGTGCCGGCGTCGAGGGCCGCGTCGATCAGGGCGAGCTCCCAGCCGTCCCGGTCCCGGGCCGGCGGGCCGGTACGGGGGTCGGGCTCGGCCCCGTACCGTACCGGCTCCACGTCCGCGCCCCCCGCGATCACCAGGCCGTCGAGCCGGGCCACCGCCTCCGCCGCCACGGCCGGGTCGTCCGGCGGCAGCATCACGGCGAGCCCGCCGCTCGCCTGCACCAGGCGCGGGTACGCGGCCGGCAGCAGCGCCGCCGGCAGGTCCCACACCCCCCACCGGGCCTGGTTCAGATAGGTCGTCACGCCGATGAGCGGCTTGGACACGGATTCCTCCGGAGTGCGGTGCGGGAAGGGTCAGCGTTCGAGTTCGGCCTCGGCCGCGGCGAGCGCCGCGAACTCCTCCTCGGGCGCCTTCGCCACCAGGTGGTGGCGACTGTAGAACGCGAAGTAGGCGAGGGCGATCACATAGACGCCGAGTGCGATGAACGCCGCGTCCTTGTCCACCAGGAAGGTCGCCACCAGGGCCGAGATGGCGAGCACGAAGGCGACCGAGGAGGTCGCCACACCGCCGGGCGTGCGGTACGGGCGGGCCAGTCCCGGCTCACGGCGGCGCAGCACGATGTGGGAGAGCGCCATCAGGGCGTACGAGATGGTCGCGCCGAACACCGCGATGTTCAGCATCCGGGCCCCGTTCCCGGTGCCCGCGGCGAGCGCGAAGCCGATCGCGCCCGGGATCAGCAGCCCCAGGTACGGCGACTTGCGGCGGCTGGTCAGGGACAGGAAGCGCGGCAGGTAGCCCGCCCGGGACAGCGCGAAGAGCTGGCGCGAGCCCGCGTAGATGAGCGAGAAGAAGGAGGCGACCAGGCCCGCCAGGCCCGCGTAGTTGACGAAGCGGCTGAGCGCCGTCGGCGCACCGTCGCCCTGGAGCGCCACCACCAGCGGATTGCCCGCCTCCTGCACGGCCGCCGCGCCGCGCGCCCCGGTCGCCGCGAAGAAGGTCACCACGGCGAGCAGCACCAGGATGCCCATGGAGAGCGAGAGGGCCCGCGGCATCGAGCGCACCGGGTCCTTGGCCTCCTCGGCGGCCAGCGGCACGCCCTCGACGCCGAGGAAGAACCACATGCCGAAGGGGAAGGCGGCCCAGATGCCGAGGAGCCCGAACGGCAGCCAGGAGTTCGAGCCGGTGGCCGCCTTGTCGACGGGGATGTCGTCGAGGCCCGAGACGTGGAAGTCGCTCAGCGCGCCCAGCGCGAAGACCAGGAGCGCGGCGACGGCGACGGCGGTGACGATCAGGCTGAACCGCAGCGCCTCGCCCACGCCCCACAGATGGATGCCGATGAAGAGCGCGAAGCAGACCAGATAGACCGGCCAGCCCGACTCCAGGCCGAAGAGGCCGAGGGACTCGACGTAGTCGCCGATGAAGATGGAGATGGCGGCGGGCGCGAGCACGTACTCGATGAGGATGGCCGTGCCGGTGAGGAAGCCGCCCCAGGTGCCGAGCGCGCGCCGGGCGAAGCCGTAGCCGCCGCCCGCCGTGGGCAGGATGGCGGACAGCTCGGCGAGCGAGAAGACCAGACAGGCGTACATCGCGCCCATCAGGACCGTCGCGATGGCGAGGCCGCCGAAACCGCCCTTGGAGAGGCCGATGTTCCAGCCGGAGTAGTCGCCGGAGACGACGTACGCGACGCCGAGTCCGGTCAGGAGCAGCCAGCCCGCGCTGCCGCGGCGCAGGGTCCGGCGCTCCAGATAGTCGTCACTGGTGTTTCCGGTGGTGCTGGTGTTTCCGGTGGTACTGGTGGTGCCTGCGGTGCTTGAGGTGTCTTCCAGCGTCATGGCAGCGGTCAGCTCCCCGCAACGGGCCCAATGGATTGGTGCCATACCTTTGCGTCGTCGGGGTGGGCGGCGCAAGACCCCCGCGTTACGTTCCGGTTACGCGCCGGGTCAGGTGAGGAAGCCGCGCAGCAGTGCCGCCGTGCCCGCGCAGTGCTCCCGCATCACCTCGCGCGCCGCGTCCGCGTCCCCCTCCAGGACCGCCTCGACCAGGGCCTCGTGCTGGTGCTGGGAGTGCTCCAGATTGCGCACGAGCAGCGGGATGCAGTCGAGCAGGTCGTTCACCGTCGCCCGGACGGCCGCGTACTGCGCGGTCAGCGTCGGCGACCCGGACAGCTCCGCGAGCGTCAGGTGCAGCAGCGTGTCCTGCCGCCGGTAGTCCGCGAGCTGCGCGTCGTGCGTCGCCGCGAGCGCCGCCCGAAGGCGCCCCGCGCCCTCCTCGTCCAGGCCGTGCGCCGCGCAGAGCCCGGCCGCGCCCACCTCCAGGACCTCGCGGAAGCGCAGCGTGTCCTCCACGTCGACCGCCGCTATCCGGCGCCGCAGCTCCGCCTCGTCCGCGGTCTGCGGGCGCCGCAGCACGAAGGTGCCGCCGTACCGCCCGCGCCGGCTCTCCACCAGGCCCTGCTCCTGGAGGACCTTCAGGACCTCGCGCAGGGTGACCCGGCTGATCCCCATCCGGTCCGCGAGCTCGCGCTCGGCCGGCAGCCGCTCGCCGCCCGGCACCAGTCCGAGCCGCACGACCTGGAGGATCTGTTCGAGGGCCTCCTCGAAGCCGTTGCCCGCCCGCACCGGCCGCAGCACGGGCGTCAGCCGGTCCGCCGATTCACTCGTACTGGCCACCTTGTCGTTTCCCCTTCCCAAGCAATGGTCCTGAGCAATACCTTATGGCTCCCGGCACGCCGAAGGAGGAGTAATCCCGTGGCAGACCGCACACCCCCGCTCACCGTTGACGAGCTCCGCTCACTCGTCGCGAGCGGCGAGATCGACACCGTCGTCCTGGCCTTCCCCGACATGCAGGGACGACTCCAGGGCAAGCGGTTCGCCGCCCCGTTCTTCCTGGACGACGTCCTCGACCACGGCACCGAGGGCTGCAACTATCTTCTGGCCGTCGACACCGAGATGAACACCGTCGACGGCTACGAGATGTCCTCCTGGGACCGCGGCTACGGCGACTTCGCCATGCATCCCGACCTCAGCACCCTGCGCCGCGTCCCCTGGAACGAGGGCACCGCCATGCTGATGGCCGACCTCGCCTGGGCCGACGGCAGCCCCGTCGTCGCCGCCCCGCGCCAGATCCTGCGCCGCCAGCTCGACCGGCTCGCCGCCCTCGGCCTCACCGCCCACGTCGGCACCGAGCTGGAGTTCATCGTCTTCAAGGACACCTACGAGCAGGCCTGGGACGCCCACTACCGGGACCTGACCCCGGCCAACCAGTACAACATCGACTACTCGGTGCTCGGCACCGGGCGCATCGAGCCGCTGCTGCGCCGCATCCGCAACGAGATGGCCGGCGCCGGCCTCACCGTCGAGTCCGCCAAGGGCGAGTGCAACCCCGGCCAGCACGAGATCGCCTTCAAGTACGCCGAGGCCCTCGTCACCTGCGACCAGCACGCCGTGTACAAGACCGGCGCCAAGGAGATCGCCGCCCAGGAGGGCTGCTCGCTCACCTTCATGGCGAAGTACAACGAGCGCGAGGGCAACTCCTGTCACATCCACCTCTCCTTGCAGAACGCGGACGGCGTGAACGTGATGGCGGGCGAGGGGCCAGGGGGGATGTCCGAGACCATGCGGCACTTCCTCGCCGGGCAGCTCGCCGCCCTCAGGGACTTCTCGCTGCTCTACGCGCCCAACATCAACTCGTACAAGCGGTTCCAGCCCGGCTCCTTCGCCCCCACGGCCGTCGCCTGGGGCCCCGACAACCGGACCTGCGCCCTGCGCATCGTCGGCCACGGGCGCTCCACCCGCTTCGAGAACCGCGTCCCGGGCGGCGACGTCAACCCGTACCTCGCCGTCGCCGGACTGATCGCCGCCGGCCTGTACGGCATCGAGCAGCGCCTCGAACTCCCGCCCGCCTGCACCGGCAACGCCTACACCGCCGACTACGAGCACGTCCCCACCACGCTCCGCGAGGCCGCCGAGCTCTGGGAGAACAGCGAGATCGCCAAGGCCGCCTTCGGCCCCGAGGTCGTCGCCCACTACCGCAACATGGCCCGCGTCGAACTCGACGCGTACGACGCCGCCGTCACCGACTGGGAACTGCGCCGCTCCTTCGAACGCATGTGAGGAACGACTTGCCGCACGAACTGCACGTCCTGAACCCGGCGACCGAGGAGGTCGTCGCCACCGTCCCCGCCGCCACCCCGGCGGACGTCGACGCCGCCGTCGCACGGGCCGGCGCCGCCCAGCGGTCCTGGGCCGCCGTCGCGCCCGCCGACCGGGCCCGCGCACTGCGCCGCTTCGCCGCCGTCGTCGACGCCCACATCGAGGAACTCGCCCTCCTGGAGGTCCGCGAGGCCGGCCACACCATCGGCAACGCCCGCTGGGAGGCCGGCAACGTCCGCGACCTGCTCGACTACGCGGCCGGCGGAGTCGAACGCCTCAACGGGCGGCAGATCCCGGTCCCCGGCGGCCTCGACATCACCATCCTCGAACCGCTCGGCGTCGTCGGCGTCATCGCGCCCTGGAACTTCCCCATGCCGATCGCCGCCTGGGCCACCGCACCGGCGCTCGCCGCCGGCAACGCCGTCGTCCTCAAGCCCGCCGAGACCACCCCGCTCACCGCCCTCCGGCTCGCCGAGCTCGCCCTGGAGGCCGGACTGCCCGAGCACCTCTTCCAGGTCCTCCCCGGCGAGGGCCCGGTCGCCGGCACCGCCCTCGTCGAACACCCCGGCGTCGCCAAGGTCGTCTTCACCGGTTCCACCCGGGTCGGCAAGGAGATCATGGCCAGGGCCGCCGGGCAGGTGAAGCGCGTCACCCTCGAACTCGGCGGCAAGAGCCCCAACATCGTCTACGCCGACGCGGACCTGGACGCCGCGGCCGCCGCCGCCCCGATGTCCTTCCTCGACAACAGCGGCCAGGACTGCTGCGCCCGCACCCGCATCCTGGTGCAGCGCTCCGTCTACGACCGCTTCCTGGCGCTGCTCGCCCCCGCCGTCGAGGAGATCGTCGTCGGCGACCCCCTCGACGAGCGCACCCAGATGGGCCCGCTCATCTCCCGCGCCCAGCTCGACCGCGTCCGCTCCTACGTCACGGACGCCACCGAGAAGGCGACCGCCATCCGCGGCAAGGCGCCCGAGGGCCCCGGCTTCTGGTTCCCGCCGACCCTCCTCACCGACATCGCCGAGGACGCGCCCTGCGCCGTCGAGGAGGTCTTCGGCCCGGTGGCCGTCGTGCTCCCCTTCGACGACGAGGCCGACGCCGTACGGCTCGCCAACGCCACCCCGTACGGCCTGTCCGGCTCCATCTGGACCCGAGACATCGGCCGCGCCCTGCGCACCTCCCGCGCCGTCCGGGCCGGCAACCTCTCCGTCAACTCCCACTCCAGCGTCCGCTACTGGACCCCGTTCGGCGGCTTCGGCCAGTCCGGACTCGGCCGCGAACTCGGCCCGGACGCCCTGACCGCCTTCACCGAAACCAAGAACGTCTTCATCAGCACGGAGGCCTGAGCACCCATGAGCAACGAGACCACCGACATCGTCTGCCGCCGGCTCGTCGGCCGCACCGCCGTCATCACCGGCGCCGGCAGCGGCATCGGCCTCGCCACCGCCCGCCGACTCGCCTCCGAGGGCGCGAACGTGGTCTGCGGCGACATCGACGAGCGGGCCGGCAAGGCCGCCGCCGAGGAGGTCGGCGGCACCTTCGTGAAGGTCGACGTCACCGACCCCGAGGAGGTCGAGAACCTCTTCAAGGTCGCCTTCGACACCTACGGCTCCGTCGACATCGCCTTCAACAACGCCGGCATCTCGCCGCCCGACGACGACTCCATCCTGGAGACCGGCCTCGAAGCCTGGAAGCGCGTCCAGGACGTCAACCTCACCTCCGTCTACCTGTGCTGCAAGGCCGCCCTGCCGTACATGCGGCGCCAGGGCAAGGGCTCCATCATCAACACCGCCTCCTTCGTCGCCATCATGGGCGCGGCCACCAGCCAGATCTCCTACACCGCCTCCAAGGGCGGCGTGCTCGCCATGTCCCGCGAGCTCGGCGTGCAGTTCGCCCGCGAGGGCATCCGGGTCAACGCCCTGTGCCCGGGGCCGGTCAACACCCCGCTGCTCCAGGAGCTGTTCGCGAAGGACCCGGAGCGCGCCGCGCGCCGCCTGGTGCACATTCCGGTCGGCCGGTTCGCCGAGGCCGAGGAGATCGCCGCCGCGGTCGCCTTCCTCGCCAGCGACGACTCCTCCTTCATCAACGCCACCGACTTCCTCGTCGACGGCGGCATCTCCGGCGCGTACGTGACCCCGCTCTAGGGGGTGTCTTGTCGATCAGGCCGGATCAGGGAGCGGCGTCTGGTGCCGTGCATCGCAAGGCGGAGGAGGGAGTCCATGCGGAGCATCGGCGACCGACGACAACGCGGCGAGGCGCGGTGCCAGGCGTCGCGAGCCCGGCATGATCGGCGAGACACCCCCTAGCCCTTCCGGATCTTGCCGGGCTCCCGACGCCCGGGGCCGGGACCCGCTAGGAGGACTTCTTCTCCAGCTCGATCAGCTCGAAGGAGCCCTTGCCGTCCAGGGACTCCCGGATGATGTCGGCGTGCCCGGCGTGCCGGCCGGTCTCCTGGATCAGGTGCAGCAGCATCCAGCGGACCGAGACCCGCCCGTCCTTCGGGAACCAGGGCGCCTCGGGCAGCGGGAAGGTGTCGTCGAGGCTGGGCACGGTCAGGACGAACTCCTCCGTCTGCTTCGCCACGTCCGCCATGAAGGCGATCGTTCCCTGGAGGGTCTCGTCGCCGACGAGCTTGAAGCTCTCGTGCCAGGTCGACTCGTCGCGCCGGTGCGGGTTCGGCTGCTGCCGGGCCATGTACAGCCAGTTGAGCTCGGCCTCGGCGGCGTGCTTGATCAGGCCGGAGAGGCTGAGCTCGCTGGCGCTGGGACGGCTCGCCGCCTGCTCCTCGGTGAGGCCGAGGGACGCGCGGACGATCGCCTCGCGCTGGGCCCGCAGGAAGTTGAGGAACGCGCCGCGCTCATCGCCGGGCTGCTCCGCGGGAACAAGAGCCACCATGTTGTCCACCCTCCGTAGGTCGGTCGTGCCGGGTTTCCCCGGCACCGACCAACTTACGGAGCCATTAGGTCAGATGCCGTCCTAGTAGGCGAGTGTCCCTAGAACGGGAACCGGCTGCGACCGTGCTGGATCGAGATCCACTTCTGCGTCGTGAACGCCTCGATCATCGCCTCGCCGTTGAGCCGCCCGATGCCCGAGCGCTTCTCGCCGCCGAACGGCACGATCGGCTCGTCGTGCACGGTGCCGTCGTTGATGTGGATCATGCCGGTGTGGATGCGCTTGGCGACCCGGACACCGCGCTCGATGTCGCCGGTGTGCACGGCGCCGCTGAGCCCGTACGGGGTGTCGTTGGCGATCCGTACGGCCTCGTCCTCGCCGTCGAACGGGATGACCAGGGCCACCGGGCCGAAGATCTCCTGGCTGAGGACGGGCGCGTCGGCGGCGATGCCGGTGAGCACGGTCGGGGAGACGAGGCTGCCCTCGACCGAGCCGCGCAGCAGCGCGGTCGCGCCGCCGGCGACGGTCTGCTCGACGACCGCGGCGACCGCCTCGGCCTGCTGGTGGTTGATGAGCGGGCCGATGTGGGTGGCCGGGTCGGCCGGGTCACCGACCCGCAGGGTCTTCACCTTGGCGACGAACTTCTCGGTGAACTCCTCCGCGACGCTGCGGTCCACCAGGATCCGGTTGGCGGCCATGCAGACCTGCCCCTGGTGCACGAAGCGGCTGAAGACGGCCGCGTCGACGGCGTAGTCGACGTCGGCGTCGTCGAGGACGATCAGGGCGCTGTTGCCGCCGAGTTCGAGCACGGCGTGCTTGAAGTGCTGGGCGCAGACGGTGGCGACGTGGCGGCCGGTGCGGTCGGAGCCGGTGAAGGAGATGACCTTCGGGACCGGGTGGGTGAGCAGCGCGTCGCCGATCTCGGCGATGTCGGTGACGACGACGTTCAGCAGCCCGGCCGGCAGGCCGGCCTCCTCCAGGACCTTGGCGACGAGGGTGCCGCCGCAGACCGGGGTGTTCTGGTGCGGCTTGAGGACGACGGCGTTGCCGAGGGCGAGCGCCGGGGCGACCGACTTGATGGAGAGGAGGAACGGGAAGTTGAACGGCGAGATGACGCCGACGACGCCGACCGGCAGGCGGTAGACGCGGTTCTCCTTGCCGTCGACGGGCGAGGGCAGGATGCGGCCCTCGGGGCGCAGCGCCAGCTGGACCGCCTCGCGCAGGAACTCCTTGGCGAGGTGCAGCTCGAAGGCGGCCTTGAGGCGGGTGCCGCCCAGCTCGGCGACGATGACCTCGGCGAGCTCCTGCTCGCGGTCCTCGACGATCCGCAGCGCCCGTTCGAAGACGAGCCGGCGGGTGTACGGGTTGGTCTCGGCCCACTCGGCCTGGGCGCGCTCGGCGGCCCGGTAGGCGCGGTCGACCTCGTCGGCGGTGGCGACGGTGATCGCGGCCAGCTTCTCCCCGGTGTACGGGTTGAAGTCGATGATGTCCCACGAGCCGCTGCCCGGCTTCCACTCGCCGTCGATGTACTGGTGCGCCAGTTCGGTGAAGTAGGACGTCGGCGTCGTCATGGAACGAGACCCCTTACCCGCCCGCGGTGGCGGACGTCGGCAAATCGGCAAGAGACGGCTCCGCCGCGGTACGCAGCCGTACGCAGCTCTGCGCAGCCACAGTCACAGCCGTCTCACTGATGTGCCGTCATCGTACTGACGTATCAGGAGAGTTGGAGGAGTCCTCGGAGAAGATCACGGCTTTCCGCGGGATCCGGGCTGTCCTCGGCGAGCCTTTCGAGCACCCGGCCGTACTGGGCGACCTCCTCGCGCTTGTCGAGGTAGAGGGCGCCGGTCAGCTGCTCCAGGTAGACGACGTCGGACAGATCGGACTCGGGGAAGCTGAGCATCGTGAAGGCGCCGCTCTCGCCCGCGTGGCCGCCGAAGCTGAAGGGCATCACCTGGAGCGTGACGTTGGGATGCTCGGAGATCTCGATGAGGTGCCGCAACTGGCCCTGCATCACGGCCCGGTCGCCGTACGGGCGGCGCAGCGACGCCTCGTCGAGGACGGCGTGGACGTGGGGGGCGTTCTCGGCGACGAGAACCTTCTGGCGCTCCAGGCGGAGCGCGACGCGGCGCTCGATCTCGGCGTGCGGGGCGTCGGGCATGCCGCGGGTGACGACGGCGTGGGCGTACGCCTCGGTCTGCAACAGGCCGTGGACGAACTGGACTTCGTATATGCGGATCAGGGAGGCGGCGCCCTCCAGGCCGATGTACGTCTGGAACCAGCCCGGCAGGACGTCGCCGTAACTGTGCCACCAGCCGGCCAGGTTGGCCTCGCGGGCCAGTCCGAGCAGCGCGCCGCGCTCGCTGTCCTCGGTGACTCCGTAGAGCGTGAGCAGATCCTCGACGTCCCTGGCCTTGAAGCTCACCCTTCCCAACTCCATACGGCTGATCTTGGATTCGGACGCCCGGATCGAGTAGCCGGCGGCCTCCCGGGTGATGCCGCGCGATTCGCGCAGCCGCCTCAACTGGGAGCCCAGCAGGATGCGGCGCACCACGCTCCCGCTCGCCCCGCTCGATTCGCCTGCCGTCACGGCTCCAGCCTCCCCTTCACGGTGCTGCCCTGATGCCCTTCTCGCTGTCGAGCCCCCGTGGAGTCCCCGCCGAGTCCGCGCCGAGTCCCCGCTGAGCCCCGGATTCTGCCACTAAACGCTTCAGCGCGTACACATTCGATTACGGATAGGGGACCGGTTCCGGGCACCTTCAGCAGAAGGGGTGGACGACTTATGCACAGAATCGGCACGTGGCGGGACAGGTCCGGCGCGTGCACGTGCATCTGCCCTTGCATCCCTTCGGCGCATTCGGAACCATGGTGCCCGCGCAGCCGCGTACTCGCTCGTGTTGCCGCACCGTTGTCGCACCAGTTGTCGCACCACACGTCGCGATTCCCGGGAGTGCCTCGCATGGGGACGAACACATCGACCATGCTCGAGCCGTTACGGCAGGGGCTTCCGCCGATCGATCCCGCGAGCGTCTCCAACTCGGCCTCCTGCGCGCTCCCGCCCCGTTACGAAGCGGTGCGCGGCGCCCGGAAGTTCACCAGCCAGACGCTCCGCAACTGGGACCTCGACGAGCGCTTCGACGACGTGGCGCTGGTGGTGTCCGAGCTGGTCACCAACGCGCTGCGGCACGCCGTGCCGTCCGGCCCCGAGCCGGCGCCGGAAGACGGCCAGAACCCGCCCGTGCGGCTGCACCTCATGCGCTGGGCCTCGCGCCTGGTGTGCGCCGTGCGCGACCCCAGCCGGGAGAGCCCGGAGGCCCGCGAGGGCGGCGAGGACTTCGCGGCCGAGTCGGGCCGCGGCCTGTTCCTGGTCGAGTCGTTCAGCGACAGCTGGGGCTGGCACCCGCTCGCGGGCACGCTGCACGGCAAGGTGGTGTGGGCGCTGTTCCGGCTGGGTCCGGAGTAGCGCTCGGACACCTGGACATACGGAGAGGGCCCCGGTGGCGAACGCCACCGGGGCCCTCTCGTACGTTCTCCCTCAGACCAGGTGGTCGAACTCCCCGGCCTTCACGCCCGCGAGCATCGCCTCTATCTCGGCGGGCGTGTAGACGAGCGCGGGGCCGTCGGGGTGGCGCGAGTTGCGCACGGCGACGTTTCCGCCCGGCAGCTTCGCGAACTCCACGCAGGCGCCCTGGGAGTTGCTGGCCCGGCTCTTCTGCCACACGACACCGCGAAGCTCCGTGGCCGCCATGCCGTTGTACGCGTGGTGCGCGTGGTGCACTGGTAGCTCCCCGAGTTCATGGTGCAGGTGTCAACTTCCTCGGATCATAGCTGTGTTCATATGCCTCTGCATGAGCAGACGCACGAGCAGATGCACGTGCACGAGGGGTGGCGTAGCGACTACGCGACTCAACGTGTTACCGGCCGGTCGGTGTTCCGGGGAGGTCGGCGAGGCGGGCGCCCTTCCGGTCGTAGAGCACGACGGTCGGGTCGGTGACGGCGCTGTGGACGTACCAGACGCCCCAGCCCGGGCGGCCCGGGAGTTCGAGGAGGGCCGCGGTGGTCGTACGGCCGTCCGGGCCGCGGAGTTCGACCCGGCCGGCGTCGCGGGTGCCGTAGTAGAGGCCCGAGTGGAAGGCGCCGGAGGCGTTGCCCTCCGACTGGTGCGAGATCCCCGGGTGGGCCGTGTCGAGGTTGCCGTCCGCGACGCTGCGGGAGTTCTCGACGCCGTCGGGCCCCTTCCAGAACTTGCCCTCGGACGTCAGCCACACCGTCCAGCCCCGGCCCGCGGCCACGCGCTCCCCGGGCCGTACGACCCGGACGGGCGTGGCGGGCGGAGTGGACGCGACCGGGGCGGGGGCGGGGGCGGACGAGGCCGCCGCCGCCCGGCGCTCCACGGGGCGGTCGGGACCCGGCAGGGACAGGGCCGTCACGGTCGTCACGCCCGACACCGCGAGCACCGTGAGCGCCGCGACGGTGACCGTCCGGCGGCGCCGCAGCGCCCGCCCCCGGCGCCGGACGGCCGCCAGCGGCACCGGACCCGGGGTGATGTCCCGCACGGCGTGCGCGAACAGGTCGCGGAGCTCGTCGTCCTTCATCGTCGCACTCCGGTGGGGGCTGTGGGGTTCGTGGGCGTGGTGAGGCCGGGGTGGTTCCGCAGGGCCGCGAGACCGCGCCGGGCGTGCGTCTTGACCGTACCGATCGAGCAGTCGAGGACCGTCGCGATCTCCTGCTCGCTCAGGTCCTCCCAGTAGCGCAGCACCATCACCGCCCGCTGCCGTGCCGGCAGGTCCGCCAACGCGCCCATCAGCGCGGTGCGTTGCTCCACCGCGTCGGCGTGCCCCGCGTACGCGTGCCGCAGCGGTTCCGGGAGGACCGGGGTCAGCAGGTGCGCGACCCGCTTGCGGCGTAACCGGCTGAGGTTGTTGTTCACCAGCGCGCGCCTCACGTACAGGTCGATCTCCGCGCGCGGGACGCGCCGCCAGCGGCCGTACACCTTGGCGAGGGTCGTCTGCACCAGGTCCTCGGCCTCGTGGAAGTCGCCCGTCAGGAGCTGCGCCGTGCGCACCAGGCGCGGCCAGGCGGCGACGGCGAACTCGGCGAAGCCGTCGTCGCCGTCGTGGGAGGCGGGTGCGGGTGCGGGTGCCACGGTGACGGACCTCGTGCTCGTTGCGGTGGACAGGGGCAGGGCCCGCCCCGTGCCGGGCCCTGCCTGTCCGTCCCGGGCCGTGCAAGTGCCCGGAGTCGCGTGCATGTGCGTCAGAACGGCGGGAGCTCGGCCAGCAGGCGCCCGCCGCGGTCGTACAGCGAGACGCGGACGCCGTCGGAGGTGCCGTCCCGGTGGGCCGGCAGGGTGACGTACCAGACGCCCCAGCCGGGGCGGCCCGGCAGTTCGAGGAGGGTCGCGGCGGTCTTGCGGCCGTCCGCACCGGTCAGGACGACCTTCCCGGCCTTCCTGGTTCCGTAGTAGAGCCCGGAGTGGAAGGTGCGGGTGGCGTCGCCCTCGGACTGGTGGCTGACGCCGGGCTGGGACGGGTCGATGTTGCCGTCGACGACGCTGCGGAAGTTCTCGAAGCCGTCCGGGCCGGTCCAGTGCTTGCCCTCGGGCGTCAGCCACACCGTCCAGCCGCCGTCGGCGTCGACGCGCTCGCCGGACCGGACGACCTGGACGGAGGGAGCGGGCGCCGCGGTCGCGGACCGGGCCGCGGGGGCGGCATGCGTGGCGAAGGCCGCGGCATGCGTGACGGAGGTGGCCGCGAGGGCCGGCGTGGCGGTCAACATGGCGACCGCGACCACGGCGGCGGCCACGAACTGCTTCTTCATACGAGTGCTCCTGGGGTCTGGAATTCCGGTGAGGGCCCCTCATCCCTTCCAACTCCCGCCACGGCCCGCACGGATGACATGGACGGCCGGCAATCTCGGCGCCCCCTCAGTCCCCCAGCGCCTCCGTCAGGGCGTCGAGCGCGTCGAGCAGCAGCACCGCTCCCTTCCGCAGCAGGAAGTGGTCCGGCGCGCCCTCCCCCCGTGCCCAGGCCGCGACCGTCGCGCGCAGCTCGTCCCAGCGCGGCGCCCTGCGTTCCCGTACGGCCTTCGCGCCGTGTTCCGTCGCCCGGCGCAGCGCCTCCGCGAGGGCCGCGGCGGCCGGGACGGCCTCGGCGCCGCGTTCGGGGAGGTGGGCCTCCAGGAGCATGGCGACGCGGCTGAACTGGGCGAGCGCGTGTTCGGCGTCGTCCGCCGCCGCGCGGGACAGGCCCCGGTGGCGCACCGGCTCGTGGGTGGCCCGGGCCACGCCGTCCTGCCAGGCGATCCGTGCGGTACGGGTGGCGAGCAGCGCCTCGCGGACGTCGGAGGAGGCGGGGCCGGCCGGTTCGGCGTAGTGGGCGACGACGGCGGCCGCGTACCGCCCGTCCGCCTTCAGCCAGTCGGCGAGCCGGCCGCGCAGCCGCGGGGTCTCCCAGGCCGGGTAGACGGCGTACGCCAGCATCGCGAGGAGTCCGCCGAGGAGGGTGAGGAGGACGCGTTCGCGGACCGTCTGGGTGACGCCCGCGCCCTCCATGCCGAGCAGGAAGACGACGTAAGCGGCGACGAAGACCTGGCCGGCGGCGTAGCCCGTGCGCATCAGGAGGTACATGGCGAAGGCGCATCCGACGGCGAGCGCGGCGGAGAGGCACGTGCCGGGGTGCGCGGCCTGGACGATGCCCGTCGCGAGGGCCACGCCGACGAGGGTGCCGCCGAAGCGGGCGACGGAGCGGGCGTACGTCTGCGTGAAGTCGGGGCGCATCACCATCACGGAGGTCATGGGCGCCCAGTAGCCGTGACCGAGCGGGAGGGCGGTGCCGAGGCCGTAGCCGGCGGTCGCCACCGCCGTGACCCGGATCGCGTGGCGCAGGACCGGCGACTCGTGGCGCAGCTCGGCCCGCATCCTGCCGAGCGCCACCGGAGCGAGCCGGAGCAGGCCGGGGCGGCGGCGGGCGGCGGCCACGGCCGGTTCCTTCGCGAGCTCCGTCCCGGTGCGCGGCTCCGCCGTCTCCACGACGTCTTCGAGCAGCGCGGCGAGCCGGACGGCGGCGCGTCGCGGGGCGCCGGACAGGATGGCGCCGGTGTCGGGGGTGCGGAGCGCGGCGAGGGCGGCGGGCGGCAGCGCGACCGGTTCGCCGTGCCGGATGGCGTGCGCGGCGGCGTCCAGGATCTCCCCGGCCGCGGCGAGCAGCTCCCGGACCCGGTCCCGCTGCGGGCCTTCGGCGGGCGCGCCGACCGCGGGGTCGGCGAGCGAGGCGAGGACCGGGCGGATCCGCTCGGCGAGCCCGCGGGCACCGTGCAGCTCGGCGGGGCGGCGGCGGGCCTGGCGCGCGGTGACGGCGGCGGCGCTGCGGGCCGTCATCAGCGGTACGGGGTCGAAGGACGCGGTCGGGTTCTCGCGCAGCCGCCGCGCGTAATCCGCCTCGGCCGCGAGCGCGTCGGCGAGCGCGTCCCGCTGGGCGCCCCAGCGGCGGATCGGCAGCGCGACGATCAGCGCGGCCTGCACGAGGCCGCCCGCCGCGATCACCGCGGCGTGGCCGGCGGCCGCGGCGACCGAGGTCGGGAGCGTGACGGTCACCAGCATGATCGCCACGTTCGACGAGGCGATGATGCCGACGGTCGGCCCCACGGCCCAGGAGAGCCCCGCGAGGAACGTCCACAGCCCGAGGAGGATCAGGAAGGCGACGAGGTGGGCGCCGGTCAGATAGCCCAGGAAGGTGGAGACCGCGAGGCTCGCGCCGGACGCCGTCGCGAGGGTGGGGCGCGGCCGGTACGAACGCTGGAAGGTCGCGATGGCCGCCTGGTACGCCCCGAACGCGGACGACGCGGCCACCGCGGGCCCGAACCACGTGAGCGACACCCCGACGACGAGCGCGAGCCCGAGCGCCCCGCGCGCCGCGACGGCGGGCTCCAGCCGCCGCCGCTCGACCCTGAGCCCCGAGCGGGCGGTCTCCTTCAACGCCCGGAGCCAGCTCATGGGGGTGAGCGTAGCCGCGATCCGGGGCGAAACCGGCATTCCGCCCTGGGGCGGGATCTCGGCGGGACCTATCCGCGGATCTCGCCCCGGCTGCCTGGCGCCCGCAGCCCCGCCCGGTCCGCCGCCGACGTGCCGTGCGTCCAGCCCGCCTCGTCCCAAGCGGCCCGCACCCGGCTGGTCCGGGTCTCCGGGAAGAGCTCGTCGGTACGGGCAGTCACCGCGACGTCGCGGGAGGCGAGGGCCGGGAGGAGCGTCGGGGCCTCGGCGGCGACCCGGCGGCTGGTGGCGGCGAGGCGGGCGCCGAGCCGGCCCGCGTAGGCGAGCAGGAAGGACTGCCGGAAGGACTTGGTGCGCTTGCGTCCGCCGGCCCGCTGCTCGGCCTCGGCGCGGGTCATCGCCGCGGTGCCCTGGACGAGGAGCGAGGTGTAGAGCAGCTCGACCGGTTCGAGGTCGGCCTCGAAGCCGACGACGGTCGAGAAGCCGAAGGACTCGTTCCACACGGCCCGGCAGTGGTTCGCCGTCGCGACCGCGTCCAGGAGGATTGCCTTGGCCTGCTCGTACGGCGGGTCCACGCCGATCCGTACCGCCCCAGGCGTCTCCGGCGACGGCGCGCCCGCCGCCAGCGTCGCCTCGTCCAGGCTGTGCCGGGCCATCAGCTCCTGCGCCTTCGCGGTCAGCGCCTCGGCCTCCTCGGCGTACGTCGTCGCCTCCGCCTTCGCGAGCAGCGCCCTGATCCTGGTCAGGAGCTTGGGCTCACCGGCGACGGCGGGCGGCAGCGCCTCCCCCGGCGCCGGCCCGACGGCGTCGAGCCGCGGCAGCCGGACGAGCAGCCGGTACAGCTCCAGGACGGCGGTCGCGTTCGAGAAGCGGTCCGGCGCCGGCCGGGCGGCGGCGTCGTCGAGCGCGTCGAGGGCGTCGAGCTGCGCCCGCCAGCGGTGCGGAAGGCGCTCGTAACGGGCCGTCTCGGCGCGGACGAGGCCGACGAGGATCCTCGTGTGCTCGTCGGCGAGTTCGCGGCGGGCCATCCGCACGACATCGGCCGGCTGCCAGCCCCGGGACCAGAGGGTGCGGAGGAACTCCTCGCCGCGCCGGGCCAGTTCGGCGTCCGCGTCACGGTCGGCGGCGAGCAGCGACGCCGCCGTGTCGAGGGCGTGCTCGTCGTCGACGTACAGCGCCTTGAAGGCTTCGCCGATCGTGCTCATGCCGGGTTCCTCGCGTCGTGGTCCTGGGCCGGGCTCGTCGGGTGCCCGTGCCGCCGTACACGATGGTCGCAGGCGCCTCGCCGCTCACTCGCAGCCGCCCGGCTGTCCACAGCCCGCTGTCCACAGCCTGTGGATACCGAACTCGTGAGCGACCTCGTGAGCCGTCCGGCCCCGCTCTCCGCGTGCGGCCGACCCGCTCAGGGGTGAGGCTGGTACATCGGGACGGGACGTGGACCGGGGTCGGAGCCGGGTCCCGTCCCGTCCCGCCCGTCGTCGGAGGGGGCCGCCACCGTGCGTGCCCGTGGTGAAGGCGGACCGGTCCGGAGCCCTGAGGAGGACCCGTCCGGGTCAGGCCGCGTTCCAGGCGTCCGTGCCGCAGCCGGTCTCCCAGCGCCACCAGCCGTCCGCCGTGCCGCGGTCCAGGAGCGCCTTGATCTCCGTCATCGGGGCGTCGACCGGCACGGTCAGGGCGACCAGCGGGAACTCCTCGCTGAACGACTCCCCGCCGAGCCCGAACGGCCGCAGCCGCTCGTGCACGGCGCGGGCGCTCGGCCCGAGCGGGCCGGACCGCACGGGCAGGACGCGGACCGTGACGTTTCCGGAGGCGGCCACCCGGCCGGTGGCCCAGTGCAGCCCCTCCTCGTCCGTCCGGTACCGCACGACGTCTCCCTCGGCCACGCCGTCCTGCAGGAAGGGCACGTTGACCACCCGGGCGGTGTCCGCGCCCACCGGCTCGGCCCACATCCCCTCGGTGTCCTGCGGCAGCCAGCCCTCACGGGGCGCGAAGCGGAACCAGATCTTGATGCGGTCGGCGCGGGGAGAGGAGGGAGCGGTGGGAGGGGCGGGGCTCTCGGTCACCTGGCGAGGCTAACCCCGCGGGCCGCCCGCCACACCGCGAAGGCGGCCGGGCCCGCCGGACCCCCGTACCGGCAGCACCCGGCCCCTCCACCGCCGCACCTTGGGGTGCCTCACAGCACCAGGAGCAGCTTCCCCCGCACGTGGCCCGTCTCGCTGAGCTCCTGGGCCCGCGCGGCCTCCTTCAGCGGGAACACCTCCGCGATGTCCAGGCGGAGCCGGCCCTCGACGACCAGGCGCGCCTGGTCGGTCAGCCAGCCGCGGACGGCGGCCGGCTCGGCCGTCATGCCGGAGAAGACGATGCCGTGCTCGGCGGCGTCCTGGGCGGCGATGGTGACGATGCGGGACTTCTCGCCGCCGAGCAGCTCGACGGAGACCGGCAGCGTGTCGTGACCGGCCGCGTCGAAGACCGCGTCGACGCCCTGCGGGGCGGCCGCGCGGACCCGGTCGGCGAGCCCGTCGCCGTACGTCACCGGGGTGACGCCGAGGTCACGCAGGAAGTCGTGGTTGCGCTCCGAGGCCGTGCCGATCACGGTCACCCCGGCCGCGACCGCCAGCTGCGCGGCCACCGCGCCGACCGCGCCCGCCGCTCCGTGCAGGAGCAGGGTCTCGCCGGCCCGGACGCCGAGCAGGTCGAGGACGCGCTGGGCGGTCTCGCCGGCGACCGGGATGCTCGCGGCCGTCTCCCAGGACAGCTCGGCGGGCTTGGGGACGATGTTGTCGGCGATGGCGTACTCGGCGTAGGCGCCGGTCTTCGTCCAGCCGAACACCTCGTCGCCGACGGCGAGTCCGGTCACCCCCTCGCCGAGCGCGTCCACCGTGCCCGCGAACTCCAGGCCCGGCACGGCCGGGAAGGTGGTCGGGAAGAACTGCTCCACCCAGCCGTAACGCCGCTTCCAGTCCACCGGGTTGACGCCGACGGCCGCCACCTTCACCCGCACCTCGCCCGGACCGGGCTCCGGCACGGCCACCCCGGTCTCGTGGCGCAGCACGTCGGCGCCGCCGAACTCGTCGTACACGATCGCTTCCATGATTCCGCTCCCCCAGAGAGTCATCGGACGCGTCGGGCCGATCGGCCTGGCCGGCCCCTCGTCCGTTCGTCCGTCGTTTCGATGTGATCAGCTTGCTCCGGGCGTCGCTTTGTTCCCGCCATCCGAACGGCCAGTCACACCTGGCCGAAAGGACAGCCGTCGGCCGGTCCGCGCCCCTACCCTTGTTCTCATGGAACTCACCGCGACCGGCGCGCTGTTGGCCGCCCAGGACGTCATCCGGCAGCCGCTCGGCGCGATCCTGCGACGGCTGTCCGAGGTGCTCGCCCCGCTGATCCCGCACCGGTCGGCGGCCGAACTGTCCACGCACTGCGCGCACTCCCCGTTCAAGCACACCGGCGACCCCGATGTCCCGGTCACGGCGGCCGAGTTGGCGCCACTGCTCGCCGCGGGCAGCGCCGGCCGGCCGTGGCAGGGGCGCGCGAGCGTCGGCGGGGCGGAGCGGGAGGTGGTGGCGGTACGGAGCGACGCCACGCCCCGCGGCTCGGTCCTGGTGCTCGTACGGGACGAGGGCGCCGAAGCGGCCGGTGCGGCCGAACTCGCCCTGGCCCAGCACCTGTGGGACCTGGTGACCAGCCACTTCGACCGGTTCGCGAGCGAGGCGATGCCGGGCGCGCTGGCCCGTTCGCGGGCGGCGGCCGACACCCGGGCGCGGGTGATCGCCGAGCTGACCACGGCGCACGCGGCGGCGCTGTCCGGGGTGCTCGGGGTGCTGCGCAGCCGGGCCATGGACGACGCGGCGGCCCGGGCGACCGCGACCGACCTCGCGGTGACGGCGCTGATCGAGCTGCGGGCCGAGGCGCGGCGGGACCGGACGATCGCCGAGGAGCCGGCCTTCGAGGCCTTCGCGAGGCTCGCGGACGGACTGCGTCCGATGCTCCGGCACACTCCGGTGCGGCTCGAACTCGGCCCGCCCGAGGGCCCGGACGCCACCCGCAGCCTGCCGGCCGACGTGGCGCACGGCGTGCGGGCCGTGGTCCGCGCGCTGCTCCTGGTCGTCCTGGACCAGGACGCGGTCAGCCGGGTCCACGTCGGCTGGACGCTGACCGAGCACGAGATCCGGGCCACCGTCCGCGACGACGGCCCCGGGCTGCTCGACGTCTGCCCGCTCGGCGCGGGCAGCATCTCCGACCGCCTGGAGGTGCTCGGCGGCCGCCTGGACCTCGACGCGGTCCCCAACTGGGGCACCACGATCACCGCCACCGTCCCGCTCGCCCTGCCGGACGCCCCGGCCGCCACCACCCTGAACCCGCTGCGCGACCTCGGTGAGCGCGAGATCCAGGTGCTGACCCAGCTGGCCCTCGGCCACCGCAACCGGCAGATCGCGCAGGAGCTGCACATCAGCGAGTCCACGGTGAAGTTCCACGTGGCCAAGATCCTCACCAAGCTGGGCGTCGCCTCCCGCGGCGAGGCGGCCGCCCTCTTCCACAAGGCGGCATAAGCCCCATAGCGGGGCACAGCGGCCGATTGTCAGTGACGGGTGCCAGACTCGCACCTGTGAACGAGAAGTGGGCAGTGGCGCCCGAGCCCGAGGGGGACGGGGCGCTGCTCGTGCCGCTCGGGGCCGACGGGCTGCCCGCCGGGGCGGTGCGGCGCGAGCCGGACCTGGTGGCGGCGGTGCGGGCGCGGCCCCAGGTCGGGCGCTGGGTGTGGCGGAGCACGGGGGAGGTGTATCCGCGGCTGCTCGCCGCGGGCGTGCGGGTCGAGCGGTGTTACGACGTCGAGGACGCCGAGCAGCTGCTGCTCGGCCACGAGGGGCGGCTCGGCGAGCCCCGCTCGGCCGCCGCCGCCTGGGCCCGGCTGCGGAACGCGCCGGTGCCGCCCGACCCGCCCCAGCGCCCCGCCGGCGGCCCGGCGGCGCAGGACTCGCTCTTCGAGCCGGCGGCGGCCGCCCCGCTGCCCTTCGAGGCGCTCCTGGAGGTGTACGCGGAGCAGCAGCGCCGCCATGACCGGACCGCCCACCCGGGGCGGATGCGGCTGCTCACGGCCGCCGAGTCGGCGGGCATGCTGGTGGCCGCCGAGATGTACCGCGCCGGGCTGCCCTGGCGGGCCGACGTCCACCGGGAGGTGCTGCACGGGCTCCTCGGCGAGCGGTACGCGGGCGGGGGCGAGCCGCGCCGGCTCGCGGAGCTGGCGGACGAGGTGTCGGCCGCCTTCGGCCGCCGGGTCCGCCCCGACCTGCCGGCCGACGTCGTACGGGCCTTCGCCCAGGCGGGGATCCGGGTGCGGTCCACCCGGCGCTGGGAGATGGAGAAGATCGACCATCCGGCGGTCGCCCCGCTGCTCGCGTACAAGAAGCTGTACCGGATCTGGACCGCGCACGGCTGGTCCTGGCTGGCCGAGTGGGTGCGGGACGGGCGCTTCCGGCCCGAATACCTGCCGGGCGGCACGGTCAGCGGCCGCTGGACCACCAACGGCGGCGGGGCGCTGCAGATCCCCAAGGTCATCCGGCAGGCCGTGGTCGCCGACGACGGCTGGCGGCTCGTCGTCGCGGACGCCGACCAGATGGAGCCGCGGGTGCTGGCCGCGATCTCGCGCGACCCGGGCCTGATGGAGGTCGCCGGGCACGCCGACGACCTCTACACCCGGCTGTCCGACCGCGCCTTCTCCGGCGACCGCGACCACGCCAAGCTGGCGCTGCTCGGTGCGATCTACGGGCAGACCAGCGGCGACGGCCTGAAGAACCTGGCCGCCCTGCGCCGCCGTTTCCCGCGCGCGGTGGCCTATGTGGACGACGCGGCCCGGGCCGGCGAGGAGGGCCGGCTCGTCCGCACCTGGCTCGGCCGCACCAGCCCGCGGGCGGCGGGCGCGGACGAGGACGGGGAGGCGGGCCTGCCGCAGGGCCAGGGGGACGGCGCCGAGGGGGCGGACGGCGCCGACGGATACGTCCCGGGGTACGCGTCGACCGACGCCCGTGCCCGCGGCCGCTTCACCCGTAACTTCGTCGTCCAGGGCAGCGCCGCCGACTGGGCCCTGCTGATGCTGGCGGCGCTGCGCCGCGCCACCGCCGGGATGCGGGCGGAGCTGGTCTTCTTCCAGCACGACGAGGTGATCGTGCACTGCCCTGCGGAGGAGGCCGAGGCGGTGACGGAGGCGATCCGGGCGGCGGGCGACGAGGCGGGCCGGATCGCGTTCGGACAGACGCCGGTGCGCTTCCCGTTCACGACGGCGACGGTGGAGCGGTACTCCGACGCGAAGTGAGACGCGAAGAGGCGGCATGGGTGTGGGCCCGGGCCTCCGCCGGAGCCCGGACCCACACCTTCAGCGGCGCTTTCGGCGCTACTTCTTGACGAGCGCCCGCCACTTCGGGCTGAGCGCGATCGTCTTCAGCTGCTCCGTCGTCAGCGCCGGCTCGGCGCGCGTGGCGGCGTCGTGCTGGGTGCCGGAGTTGAAGGCCGAGATCACGACCCGGAAGCCGTCCTTGCCCATGGTGTCGGCGCTCCACCAGACGACGCCCTCGCCGCCCTTCTCGCCGGGTCGCTTCGCCAGCTTCACCACCGTGCCGTCGTCCTCGGTCGTGACGTCGCTGCCGGAGAAGAGGTCCCCGCGGACGTCGTTCATGCCGGGCTGGACGTTGATCTGGACGAGGCTGCGGCCCTTGCCGTCGTCGAGGACGACATAGCCGCCCTGGCCACCCTTGTCGACGACCTTCAGGCCCTGTCCCTTGGGCAGCAGGGAGATCAGGGTCGCCTGGACCTGGGCGGCGCTCGGCTCGGTGATCGCGTCGGCGGGGGCCTGACCGGGGGCGTGCTTCGGCTTCTTCGGCACCGGCAGCTGCTTGAGCAGCGGGCGCCAGCCCTCGGCCGTGACCAGGGTCTTCAGCTGCGCGGCGTCGAACGGCGGGTTCTGGCGGCTGATCGCCGAGTCCTTCTCGGTCGGCGCGTTGTACTCGCTCGCGTCGACGACGAAGCCGTCCTTGGTGAGCAGCACCGCCCGCCAGTTCTTGGTGAGGACCCGCTTGTCCGGGTACTCGTAGCCCTGGAAGACCATCAGCCGGTCGCCGCCGGGCAGCCGCCGGCTGGTGCAGGCGTCGTACGGGACGTACACCTTGTCCGGGCAGGTCACGAGGTCGGCGCCCGCCTCGCCGCTCTCGCCCGCGCGGTACAGGCCGACGGAGACGCCCGCCTTGCCCTTGCCGTCGTCGTAGACGCCCGTGACGGCCTGGCCGGTGCCGCCCTCGTTGTCGATCGTCCACTGGCCGGCCGGGGTGTTGGCCTTGAGGACGGCGGCGAGCTCGGCGACCGGGATCGACGCCATCTCGGGACCGGCGCCGCCCTTCTGGCCGCTGCCCTGCGCGCTGTCGCCGGTGGCGGGCTTCGGGCCGGCCACCGAGACCTGCTCGATGCCGCCGGCGCCGCCCGAGCCGCCGAGGAGCGAGCCCCCGTACACCCCGCCCACGCCGATCGCGGCGAGCGCGAGCGCGCCGCCGGCCGTGGCGATGCGGCGCCGCACCACCCGGCGGCGGCCGCGGGCGAGGCCGCCGGCGGCGAGTTCGCGGCGGTCGGCGGCGACGAAGCCCTCGCCGGTGCGGCGCAGGACAGCGCCCAGTTCGTCCTCGAATCGTCCGTTCGTCACGTCGTGCTCCTCGTGCTGAGGCATGGCGGCATCACCGTTCCGGTCCGTGAGTGAAAAAAGAAGAGGTCAGGGGGTCAGTGGGCGGCCAGCTCGACCAGGCTGCCGCCGAGCCGCTCCCGCAGCTTCGCCAGGGCGCGCGAGGAGCGGGTGCGCACCGCCGCGGAGCTGACGTGCAGGGCGTGCGCGGTCTCCTCGATGCTGCGGTCCTCCCAGTAGCGGAGCACCACCACCGCCCGGTCCTTGGGCGCGAGCCCGGCGAGGGCGTCGAGCAGGGCGATCCGCAGGGCCGGGTCCTCGCCGTTCTCGGGGGCCCGGTCGGGGAGCTCACCGAGGGGGCGCTCGGTGGCCGAGCGGCGCCTGCGGTGGCTCAGGAAGGTCCGTACGAGCACGGTCTGTGCGTAGCCGGCCGGGTTGCCGATCCGGTTGGCGCGCCCCCACAGGGCGTACATCCGGCCCAGCGTCTCCTGCGTCAGGTCCTCGGCGAGATGCGTGTCGCCACTGGTCAGCAGGCATGCCGAGCGGAAGAGATGCCCCGATCGTGCGGAGGCGAACTCCAGGAACCCGTCCGCGCGGGACTGTCTCATGTCCCTCCCCTCCGTCGCTGTCACGAGTTCGCTCGTGTGCGCTGGTTTCGCGCTCACACCTCACTGACGCGACGGCCCCCGGGAAATGTTTCAGCGCCTTCTCGGCGAATCCCGCGAGGTCCGACGAGCTCCCGCGCGTTCCCGCGCGATCCCGCGAGCGCAGCCGGATCGCGATTGTCCGAACCGCCCGAAACGGGGTATTCATGACCGTATGAACACTTTCCTCGTGGCATCCGCTCCGGTCACCACGGCGGCCGGTGTCTGGCAGTCCGGCCTCGCCCAGGTCCTGGGCGGTCTGATCGTCGTCGCCGTGCTCATCGGCGCGTTCGCGTACGGCATCAGGGTCAAGAACAAGGAGCTCCCGCCGCCGGACCCGGAGGCCCAGCCGCACCGGCCGGAGGACGCCGGGCTGCCCGGCGAGTCCTCCGAGTACCGCAAGCCCAAGGAGATGCCGCAGACCGACGGCGAGCACCGGCTCATGCCGTACCAGCTGAAGGACGGCGGCGAGACCCAGGCCGAGCCGCCCACCGAGGAGAAGCGCAAGTGGGGCGGCATCTCCAGCGGCGGCTTCGGCAGCGGCGGCCCGGGCCACGGCGACGACTGACCCGGGACGGGGACCACGGTGAACGCGCCGGACGCCGGCACGACCGCGCCCGCCGACGTACGGGCGGCCATGGCCAACCGCCTCCTCGGCTCGCCCGACGAGGCCCGGGAGGCGGTACGGGTGGGGGCGACGCCCCAGGACGTCGCCCGGACCTGCCTGGACCTGCTGCGCTCGCGCGAGGCCCGGCGCCCGGTCCTCCGGGATCCGTGGGACCGCTCGCTGCCGCCGGGCGCCGAGCGGGACGCCCTCGACGTCCTCACGCCCTCCGAGCGGGTCGCCTTCGTCCTGCACGACGAGTTCTCGATCCCGTACGACGACATCGCCCCGGTCGTCGAGCGCGCGCCCGCCGCCACCCGCCGCCTCGCCGCCCGAGCCCGGCACCGCCTCGAGGGCACCGAGGAGATGCCCGCCCCCGACCCGGCGCGCCAGCGCGAGGTCGTCCTGGCCTTCCGCTCCGCGGCCCGCGGCGGCGACCACGCGGCCCTGCGCGCCCTCCTCGACCCGGACGTGGTGCTGCGCTCGGACGGCCCCGCCACGGCGCCCGCGCACGGGGCGCGGCCGGTGGCCCGGGCCCTCGCCGAGCGGGTACGGGCGGCCCTGCCGGCCCTGGTGGACGGCGCGGCGGGCCTGCTGCGGGCGGCACCGGACGGACGCCCGGAGACGGTCTTCCGCTTCACCGTCCTGGACGACCGGATCACGGCCGTGGACGCCCTGTCGGACGAGGGGCACCTGGCCCGCCTGAAGCTCACCCGGATGGAGCAGCATCCGGCGGACGAGAAGCCCGAGGACGCCGGCTAGGCCGTCTCTTCCGGCTGCTGCCGGGCTCCCGACGCCCGGCAATCCGGCCTGATCCGAAAGAAACGGCCTATGCCCCGAAGACCGTCCCGGCCCGCTCGGCGATGTGCGCGGGCGGCTCGATGCCGGCCGGGAGCAGCGGGTCGGCGACGGGCTCGCCGAAGCGCGTGACCATCGGCAGCACCCCGGCCCACACCCCCAGCCCGGCGTCGGGCCCGTCGCCGTCGTCCGGGAAGCCGGTCGCGATCTTCACGGACGCCTCGGTCAGGTCGAGCGCCACGAGCGCCGTCGCCGCCAGCTCCTTGCGGCTGGGCTGCCGTACGTACTCCCACTGCCCCGGCGAGGACTGCTCGGTCAGCGCCCGCAGGCCGCGGAGCTTCTCCTCCGGGTCGGTGACGATCCGCGGCACGCCGTAGATCATCGCGCTGCGGTAGTTCACGCCGTGCTCGAACACCGACCGCGCGAGCACCAGTCCGTCGACGTGCGTCACGTTCACGCAGACCACGCCGTCGGGCGCCTGCACCAGGCTCCGGCTCGCGACCGACCCGTGCACGTAGAACCGGTCCCCGTCGACCCCGTACACGGTCGGCACCACCATCGGCGCCCCGTCCACGACCACCCCGAGATGACAGAGGAACCCCGCCCCGAGCACCGCGTCCAGGTCCGCCCGCGCGTGGCTGCCCTTCTCCCGCATCCGCCGCAGCCGCGTCCGCTCGGTGACCTCGAACTCCCCGCCGTCCCCGCTCATGCCATTCCCCTCCGTGAGAAACAAAGACCGGCGCCCGTCGGGTCACTCGAACGTGGTGACAGTGGGCCCGCGGGCGCCCTCGACGGCATCATCCGGCATAAGGTCCCGTTTGACGGCAGGAGTTTTCGACGCCGTCGACACGGGTTCGACGGAGTCAGGAGCGGTGGACGTGGGGGACGTGGTGATCGACGCGCGGTCCGAGCGGGAGCGCCCGGAGGGCAAGCCCGGCGAGGGAGCCGGCCAGGAGTCCGGCCCCGCGTCCGGCGGCGACGGGCCCGAAGCCCAGGAGAACGACGGGAGGAACGGAAAGAACGGGAAGAAGAAGCGCCCGTTGTGGCAGGAGCTGCCGGTCCTGGTGGCCCTCGCCCTGGCCCTGGCCTTCCTGATCAAGACCTTCCTGCTCCAGGCGTTCCTGATCCCCTCGGGCTCCATGCAGAACACCCTGCAGCAGGACGACCGCGTCCTCGTCGACAAGCTCACCCCGTGGTTCGGCTCCGAGCCCGAGCGGGGCGAGGTCGTCGTCTTCCGCGACCCGGCCGGCTGGCTCGCGGGCCGCCCGGTGGCGGAGCCCAACGCGGCCCAGAAGTTCCTCGGCTTCATCGGTCTGATGCCCGCGGCCGGCGAGCAGCACCTGATCAAGCGCGTCATCGGGGTCGCCGGCGACACCGTCGAGTGCGCAGGCTCCGGCCCGCTGAAGGTCAACGGCAAGCCGCTCGACGAGCCGTACGTCTTCCCCGGCAACACGCCGTGCAGCCCGGACGCCCCCGGCCAGTTCAAGGTCAAGGTGCCCAGCGGCGAGATCTGGGTGATGGGCGACCACCGCCAGTCCTCGCTGGACTCGCGCTACCACCGGACCGACCCGCACGGCGGCATGGTCCCGGTCGGCGACGTCGTCGGCCGCGCCGTCGTCCTCGCCTGGCCGGTCGGCCACTGGGCCACCCTCCCGGTCCCGGACACCTTCGGCCGGCCGGGCATCAACCCGGCGCCGTAGCGGCGCCGGGCACTCAAGGCGCCCGGGGACGCGCCCCGACCGGTCAGGGAACCAGCACCAACTTGCCCGTCACATGGCCCTCTTCGCCCAGGGCGTGCGCGCGGGCGGCCTCGGACAGCGGGACGACCTCCTGCACATGGGCGCGCAGCACTCCCTTGCCGGCCAGGTCGGCGATGGCCTTCATGCCCGTGTGGTCGTGCTCCACCAGCATCGCCGCGTAGCGGACGCCACGGCGGGCGGCCGCGTCGAGCTCGTCCTCGGTGGCGCCCGGCAGGAGCGCCACCAGGGTGCCGCCGCGGCGCAGCACGTCCACCGTGCGGATCCGGGTGTCGTCGATCAGCGGCACCAGCGCCGTGTCGACGTCCCGGACGGCATCGCGGAAGTCCCCGGCGCGGTAGTCGATCACGTCGTCCGCGCCGAGCGAGCGCACGAAGTCGTGCTTGGCGGCGCTGGCCGTACCGGTGACGCGGGCGCCGAGGTGCTTGGCCAGCTGGACGGCGAGGTGGCCGACGCCGCCGGCGGCGGCGTGGACCAGCACGTGCTGTCCCGGCTGGACGTCGGCGGTGTCCACCAGGGCCTGGTAGGCCGTGAGGGCGGCCAGCGGCAGCGCGGCCGCCTGGACGTGGTCGATCCCGTCCGGCTTGCGGGCGAAGGCGCGGGCCGGGCCGACGGCGTACTCGGCGTGCGAGCCCACCCCGTGCGGGTACGGCAGCATGCCGAACACCTCGTCGCCGGGCTGGAAGAGGGCCACTCCGAAGCCCACCTCCTCCACCGTTCCGGAGAGGTCCCAGCCGAGCACCCGCGGGGGCTGCTCGAACCAGCCCTTCCGTGCCCGGCCCTTCCAGTCGGTGGGGTTCACGCCCGCGGCCCGGACGCGTACGAGGACCTGACCGGGCCCCGGCTTCGGCACCGGCAGTTCGATCTCCTTGAGAACCTCAGGGCCTCCGTAGACGTTCTGCTGGCTGATCGCACGCATGGCGGCGCTCCTGATCGAGAAGTGTCGTAAGGGAACAGTCGGTTCAACCTAGGTGCTGGACGGAGCCACTGGCTGGTGGCCGTAACACCAGGACCAGCGGCCACCTTTCTGTCTTTTCTGCGTGGCTCCACGATCAAGGCATGATCCAGTCACTGACAGAGGCGCTGCGGTCGCACGGCGACCGAGAGGCGATCATCTTCCATGGTCGGACCACGAGTTACCGGTCCCTTCTGACCGCCGTCGAGCAGTGGCGAGCCCGGCTCGACGAGCACGGCGTCCGTGCCGGGCAGGTCGTCGCGCTGGAGTCGGCCTACTCGCCGCAGGCCTGCGCCGCGCTCGTCGCCCTCATCGAGGCCGGCGCGATCATCGTCCCGCTGGTCACGCTGCCGGACGCCAAGCGCGCCGAGTTCCACGAGATCGCCGAAGTCGAGACGGTCATCGCCCTCGACGGGACGGACGCGGGACTGAGCATCACCGCGACCGGACGCTCGGCGAGCCACGAGCTGTTCGCCGCGCTGCGCCGCGAGAAGCGGCCCGGACTCGTCCTCTTCAGCTCGGGCACCACGGGGCGCAGCAAGGCATCGGTCCTGGACTTCACCAAGGTCCTCGCCCGCTACCAGGGCGGACGCTCCGCGCGCACGCTCTCCTTCCTCAACCTCGACCACATCGGCGGCATCAACACCCTGCTGCACACCCTGGTGCACGGAGGGGCGGTCGTCACCGTCGCCGAGCGCACCCCCGACAGCGTCTTCGCGGCGATCGAGGCGCACCGCGTGGAGGTGCTGCCCACCACGCCGACCTTCCTCACCATGGCCCTGGTCTCCGGAGCCGTCCGGCGCCACGACGCCTCCTCGCTGCGGCTGGTCTCGTACGGGACCGAGCCGATGCCCGAGCAGACGCTGCGCGCCTTCCACGACGCCCTGCCCGACGTCCGCCTGAAGCAGACCTACGGCCTGTCCGAGCTGGGCATCCTGCCGACCAAGTCGAAGGACGACTCCTCGCTGTGGGTCAAGCTCGGCAGCGGCAGCGGCTTCGACTACAAGATCGTCGACGACGTGCTGTGGGTCCGCTCCGAGATGGCCATGCTCGGCTACCTCAACGCCCCCGCCCCCTTCGACGAGGAGGGCTACTTCAACACCCAGGACGTCGTGGTGTGCGAGGGCGAGTACGTGAAGATCCTCGGCCGCCGCTCGGAGATCATCAACGTCGGCGGCGAGAAGGTGTACCCGGCCGAGGTCGAGAACGCCGTGCTCGAGGTGGACAACATCGCCGACGTCACCGTCTCCGGCCGCCGCAACGCGGTGACCGGCATGATCGTCCAGGCCACCGTCAAGCTGGTGCGCCCGGAGGACGAGGAGACCGTCGCGGCCCGCGTGCAGGAGCACTGCGCCGCCCAGCTGGAGCCCTACAAGGTGCCCCTCGTCGTCCGCGTCTCCGAGGCCGAGCAGCACTCCGACCGCTTCAAGAAGACCAGGAGCGCGGCATGAGCGGCGTGGCGCTGGTCAGCGGCGGCAGCCGCGGCCTCGGCCGGACCCTGGTCACCCGGCTGCTCGCGGAGGGCTGGAAGGTCGCCACCTTCAGCCGGAGCGCGGGCGAGTTCGTCGAGGACACCCTGAAGGCCGAGCCCGACCGGTTCTTCTGGACCCAGGCCGACCTCCAGCAGCCCGACACCGTGCGGGCGGCGGCCAAGGCCGCGATCCGGCACTTCGGCCAGGTCGACCTGCTGGTGAACAACGCGGGGATGCTCGACCAGGGCCTGTTCGTGACGATGCCGCCGCGGCAGGTCGAAGCCCTCATCACCGCCAACCTGACCTCGCCGGTGGCCCTGGCCCAGACCGTCGCCCGGTCCATGGTGGCCTCGGGCGGCGGCCAGATCATCAACGTCTCGTCGGTCAACGCCGTCCGCGGCTACCGCGGCGTGGCCGCCTACAGCGCCGCGAAGGCGGGCCTGGACGGCCTGACCCACAGCCTCGCCCGCGAGCTCGGCCCCGCCGGCATCCGGGTCAACACGGTCGTGCCCGGCTTCTTCGACTCGGACATGACCGAGGTGGTCACCCCGGAGTACCGCGAGCGCATCCAGCGCCGCACCCCGCTCGGCCGTCTCGGCGACCGCGAGGAGATCGCCGACGCCGTGCTCTTTCTCGCCTCGCCGCGGGCCGGTTTCGTCACCGGCCAGCGGCTCGTCATCGATGGAGGAATCACATGCTGACCCTGGACGTACAGACCGTGGTCGTCGACGAGATCACCGCGGTCCTGGACGAGGACGTCGCCGACGACCTCGGCGACCTCACCGCCGAGACCGAGCTGAGCGCCCTCGGCCTCAACTCGCTCGCCTTCGCCCGGCTCGTCATCCGCCTGGAGAGCAAGGTCGGCGTCGACCCCTTCGGCGACGGCGAGGGCGAGGGCTTCGTGAACCTGCGCACCGTCGGCGCCCTCGTCGAGGCGTACGAGCAGGCGCTGAGAACCCGCAAGGAGGCCTGAGCCATGTCCACCCCGACCCTGCTGCGCCTGCCCTCCGTCGAGGACTACCTCGGCCCCTCCGAGACCCGCTTCTTCTCGGCCGGCTACCGACGGGCCGAATACGCCGTCGACGGCGTCCGCGTCACCACCGGCGACCGGCCCGGAGTGAGCGCCGTCGTCTCGCTCTCGTACCCGCGTGACTGGTCGAAGAAGAAGGCGTCGACCGACCTCTTCCCACACGTCAGCACCGTCGACATGCTGGTGCTCGGACTCCAGCTGTGCGAGGCGTACCTCGTCCACGCGCACGGGCTCGACGCCGGGCAGCGGCGCCTTGCCCGCGTCCGGAAGATCACCCTGAAGGCGGGCACCACCCCGCAGGAGGACCTGACCGGCCTGTCCGCGGGAGCCGAGCTCCGCCGCACCCGCAAGGACCCCGCCGCCGCCGGCGGCCACGTGTCGACCTTCACCGCGCACGTGGGCGTGATGACGGCCCGGTACGAGATCGAGCACGCGTCGCCCGTCCAGGTCTCCGAGGACGGCGCGTACGCCTCGCTCGACGCGATCCTCGGCTCCTCCGCCCGCCGCTACTACGGCGAGGGCTTCAAGCTGCGCGAGCACACCATCGAGGACGTCCGGGCCGATGTGGATGCCTCCACCGCCACCGCGACCGTCACCACCCGCAGCCTGCCGGGCTACGAGACCGTCGTCGACGGCCTGGACGGCGACCTGCTGGCGGCCGGCCTCTCGCCCATCGACTGCTTCGTCACGAACCTGCAGCTCATCCAGGTGCTCCTGTACGAGCTCGACGGCATCAGCCGCAGCGACAGCAACACCCTGTGGATGCAGCAGACGGTCCTGACCGCCGTCGGCCCCGACCGGCTCGCGGCCGAGCCCACGACCGCCCACGTCGCCTTCACCGACAAGTGGCTCGTGCCGCTGCGCGGCGGACTGTGGCGCGACGTCACGGTCAGCTCCCTGCTGGGCGGCTACGAGATGCAGTGCTCCTTCGCCCATGAACTCCCGGCGAACGCCGCCGCGTTCGCCGCCGACCAGCCCACCCTGAAGGCCTGACATGAAGATCTCCGTTTCCGGCACCTACTCGGCCGGCAAGACCTCCACGGTCATGGCCCTCTCGCACTACCTGGGCGTGCCGCGCACCCTCGCCAGGACGATCCGCGAGATCCTTCCGGAGGCCGTACCCGGCAAGGCGCTCGCCGAGGTCACCCCGGCCGAGTTCCTGCACCTGATGCTGCGCCGCCACTGCGGCCGGGCGGTCGAGGAGGCCAAGCTCGGCGACACGTTCCTGTCCGACGGCTCCTCCCTCCAGGAGTGGCTCTACGGTGCCGCGCGCGTGGCCCACGGCATGAACCCCAGCGCCACCGCCGCCAACGAGGGCGGCCTGGCCCCCGAGACCACCGACGAGATGCGCTTCTTCGGCGAGGTGGTCGACGAGTACGGCAAGGCGTTCCGCGCGCACGTGCGGCAGACCTACGACGTGTTCATCCACCTCGAGCACGAGCTGGAGATCACCTCGGACGGTCACCGCCCCATGAACAAGGGCTTCCGCGACACGATCGACCGGATGCTCCTGGAGACCGTCGAGGACTTCGGGATCCCCCTGTACCGGGTCAGCGGCACCATGCCCGAGCGCATGGAGAAGATCACCGCCGTCCTCGGCCTCACTCCCGTGATGAGCATCGAGCGCGCCCTCGAACTCGGCAAGCGCGACTACGACGCCCAGGACTTCCGCCTCGAGACCGAGCGGGCCTGAGCGCCCCAGGCACGTACCGCACACGTGAGAAACGGGAACACCGATGCACCGTAGAACTCTCCTCAGGTCCACCGCGGCCCTGTCCGCCGCCCTCGGGCTCACGGCGGCGGAGGCCGGCCTCTCCTCCCCCTCGTACGCGGCCGAGGAAGCCGTCGCCGACAAGGCGCAGCTGAGCGAGCGGACGCGGATCGGCCGTGCGCTGCGCCGGCAGGCCGCCGAGCGGGACTACCCGACGACGCTGCCGGACCACCCGGTCAACGGCGACGAGTCGTCCCTGCCCGGCCGGATCGGCGCCTATTCGAAGGGGCTGCCGCACAACGACATCGGTGAGGTCGACGTCCCGGCCTACGCCCTGATGCTGAAGGCCCTCACGAGCGGCAACCCCGCCGACTTCGACGCGATCCCCATGGCCGGCGAGCGCAAGCAGCTCGGTCCGCAGGGCGGTCTCGCGTACGACCTCGCCGGGCCCGACTACGCCAAGCTGGTCGTCCCGCCCGCGCCCCGGGTGAACAGCGCCCACGCCGCTGCCGAGATGGCCGAGCTGTACTGGCTGGCGCTGCTGCGCGACGTGCGGTTCACCGACTTCGAGGACTCGCCGCTCGCCGCCGCCGCGGCCGCCGACCTGTCGACGTACTCCGACAGCCGGATGGCCAAGCAGGACGGCAAGGTCACCCCGCACTCGCTCTTCCGCGGGAACACCCCGGCCGACCTGACCGGACCGTTCGTCTCGCAGTTCCTGCTCCAGACCGTCCAGTACGGCACCCTGCGCGTGCCGCAGCTGCACGACACCGTCCAGCCGGGCGTGGACTACGGCACCGAGTTCGGGGAGTGGCTCGCGCTCCAGCGCGGCGCCGCGCGCGCCACCCAGCGGGACTTCGTCCGCACCCGCTACGTACAGACCCCGCGCGACATGGCGCACTACACGCACTTCGACGTCCTCTACCAGGCGTACCTCAACGCCGCGCTGATCATGCTGGCGCTGCCGCAGGCGAAGGCCCAGGACCCGGGCAACCCCTATCTGGCCTCCAAGAACCAGATGGGCTTCCCCACCTACGGCACGCCGCACCTGGTCTCGCTCCTCGCCGAGGTCGCCGTCCGGGCCATCAAGCACACCGAGTACCAGCAGTTCTACGTCCACCGGCGGCTCCGCCCCGAGGCGTTCGGCGGACGCATCGAGGTGCACCTGCGGCGCGACCCCGGACGCTACGAGGGGCTGCTCCCCGAGGAGATCCTGAAGTCCGAGGCGCTGGACCGGACCCTGGCGAAGCACGGTTCGTACCTGCTGCCCCAGTCCTTCCCCGAGGGCTCGCCGATGAGCCCCTCGTACCAGAGCGGCCACGGCACCGTCGCCGGCGCGTGCACGACCGTGCTCAAGGCGTGGTTCAACGAGTCGTACGTGCTGACCGACCCGGTCGTGCCGAGCGCGGACGGCACGTCCCTCGTGCCGTACACAGGCGCCGACAAGGACTCCCTGACCATCGGCGGCGAGCTCAACAAGCTGGCGGCCAACATCGGTTCGGGCCGCGCCTCCGCGGGCGTCCACTACCGCAGCGACAACACCGAGGCGTTCCGGCTGGGCGAGACGATCGCCCTTGAGGTGATGCGGGCCCAGAAGCCGCTGTTCAACGAGGGCGGCAGCCTCTCCTTCACCCGTTTCGACGGCACCACCGTCACCATCTGATCCCCCCACACGCACACACAGCAGGAAGCAGGGAAGACAATGCGCAGGACACAGCTCGGAAGCCATGGCCTGAACGTCTCGGCCGTGGGCCTCGGTTGCATGGGCATGACCTTCGGGTACGGCTCCGTCGAGGAGTCGCGCTCGATCGCCACGATCGAGCGGGCCCTCGACCTCGGGGTCGACTTCCTCGACTCCTCGGACCACTACGGCCCGGAGACCAACGAGACGCTGATCGGGCGGGCGATCGCCGGCCGCCGCGACAAGTTCGTGGTGGCCACCAAGTTCGGCACGTACTCCCGCGAGACCCCGCCGCGGATCCCGGACGGCCGCCCCGAGACGGTGCGCTGGGCCGTCGAGGGCTCGCTGAAGCGGCTCGGCACCGACTACATCGACCTGTACTACCAGCACCGCGTGGACCCGAACGTCCCGGTCGAGGAGACCGTCGGGGCGATGGCCGAGCTGGTGGCCGAGGGCAAGGTGCGCTACCTCGGCCTGTGCGAGGCCTCGGCGGCGACGATCCGGCGCGCCCACGCGGTGCACCCGATCACCGCGGTGCAGTCCGAGTACTCGCTGTGGACGCGGGACGCCGAGGAGGACGGGGTCCTGGCGACCCTGGCGGAGCTGGGCATCGGCTTCGTGCCGTACTCCCCGCTCGGCCGCGGCTTCCTCACGGGCGCCATCTCGTCGGTCGACAGCCTGGCCGACAACGACTTCCGGCGCATCGCCCCGCGCTTCCAGGGCGACAACCTCGCGGCCAACCGCAAGCTGCTCGGCCGGCTCCAGGAGATCGCCGACGAGCGGGGTGTGACGCCCGCTCAGGTCGCGCTGGCCTGGGTGCTGCGCGCCGGCGAGTCGGTCGTGCCGATCCCCGGCACGACCCGCCCGGAGCGCGTCGACGAGAACACGGCGGCGCTGGAGATCGCCCTGAGCGACGCGGAGGCCGAGGAGCTGTCCGCGGTCTTCGCACCGGGAACCGCCGTCGGCGACCGCTACCCGGCCCCGATGATGGCCACGCTCAACGGCTGACACAGACGTGCCGGCGGTGTGCCCCTCCAGCCCAGGGGCACACCGCCGGCACTTGCGTCATCAGGCGTTGACCGCCCGCTGGATGATCCCCTGGGTGTCCACGCCCGTCTCCCGCTCGGGTCGCGGCGTGTAGAGGACGATCAGCAGGTCGGGGAACTGGGGGATGCGCATGCGGGCGACATCGAAGTGCAGCTCTCCCAGCTCGGGATGGTCGAGGATCTTGAAGTTCACGCCCTCGGCCCGCACGTCGTGCCGCGACCACAGCTCGGCGAACTCCGGGCTCTTCTTCATGAGTTCGCCGACGACGATCTCGTATCCCAGATCCTGCGGCCGGTTGATCATTCCGTACCGGTACTGCGCCGCGATCCACGGTGCCAGCTCGTTCCAGTTCACGATGCGCTCACGCAGCCGGGAACTGGTGAAGAAGGCCACCAGGGAGTTCCGGTAGCTCTTGCGGTACCCGAGGATGTCGTACGTCGCCTCGTTGGCGATGACCAGGTTCCAGTACGGGTCGACGACGAAGGCGGGGTACGGAGAGTTGTTCTCCACAAGGCGCGCCAGCATGACATCCACTTCGAGCGGCTCGGAACCGAGGGCCACCGGCGGGTTCAGGCCGGCCAGCACATAGAGGTAACTGCGCTCCGCCTGTTCGAGTCGGAGCGCTCGCGCGATGGCGTCGAGCACCTGCGGGGACACCGAGATGTCCCGACCCTGTTCGAGCCACTGGTACCAGGAGGCACTGACCCCGGCCAGGAAGGCGACTTCCTCCCGCCTTAAGCCGGGCGTCCTCCGGCGTCCGTAGTTCGGGATCCCCACGTCCTCGGGCGTCAGCCGGCCACGCCGGTTGACCAGGAAGTCCCGCAGCTCCGTACGCCGCCGGTCCTTCGCCGCCGCCGAGCGGCGGCGCCCCGCCGGAACGAGGTCGTCCGGCCCGGTAGCCGCCGGAGACTCCGGCGGCGGTGCTTTCTGCGCGCTCGCCGGCGGGGCCTTGGTCGACTGGGCCTTCGTCGGCGCTCTGCTGATGGTGTACAGGATGTGCTCCCCTCCTGCCGCCCCCCGGCGGCCTGCTCATCGTGTGGCACGCACCTGGACGCACGGGAAACAGCAGGCACCCCCATCGGGAAGCTTGTTGCTCACCATTGAGCCAGCCCAGGCGTCTCGATACGTTGCCAGTACACCCATGAGACTCTCCTGATCAGGGCGCTATGACCAGGAAACGTGGGCACTGTCCGGTGTTCTTTGACAACTCTTGGTCATATGCCAGGACGGAAGCTCCGGAAAACAAAAGACCCAGGACAGAAGTCGTCTGTCCTGGGTCTCCGCTGGAGCCGCCTTCGGGATTCGAACCCGAGACCTACGCATTACGAGTGCGTTGCTCTGGCCAACTGAGCTAAGGCGGCGCGCCCTGCGTTCCCATGGTGGGTGCAGCAGCGTCGCCAAGTCTACACAGTTTCCGGGGGTGCTCCGACCACCCCCGGATCCGGGACGGTCCGGCCCGGTCCGGGACGGTGCGGGACGGCGGAGGGGCTATGAGCAGCGCTTGCCGTCGGCCGGCGGGGTGCCGTCGAGGAGGTAGGTGTTCACGGCGGTGTCGATGCAGTCGCTGCCGCGCCCGTACGCGGTGTGGCCGTCGCCCTCGTAGGTGAGGAGGGTGCCGGAGGAGAGCTGGGCGGCGAGGGAGCGGGCCCACTTGTAGGGGGTGGCGGGGTCGCGGGTGGTGCCGACGACGACGATGGGGGCGGCGCCCTGGGCGGTGATGCGGTGGGCGTGGCCGGTGGCCGGGGTGGGCCAGTAGGTGCAGTTGAGGGCGGCCCAGGCGAGGTTGCGGCCGAAGACGGAGGACGCCTTCTCGAAGGCCGGCACGTCCTTGACGACGGCCGCCGGGCCGCCGGGGAAGGCGGGCGGCAGGTCGAGGCAGTTCACGGCCGCGTTGGCGGACATCAGGTTGGCGTACGTGCCGTCCGCCTCGCGCTCGTAGTAGCTGTCGGCGAGGGCGAGCAGCGCGGAGCCCTCGCCGCCCATCGCCCGGGTGAGGGCCTCGCGCAGCTCGGGCCAGGCGGCCTCGTCGTACATCGCGGCGATCACACCGGTGGTGGCCAGCGATTCGCCGAGCGGGCGGCTCTCGCCGGTCGGCACCGGCTTGGCATCGGTGTCGCGGAAGAAGCGCCGGAGCGCGTCGAGGGCCGCCGCGGTGGAGGTGGTGCCGAGGGGGCAGTCGGTCTTCTTCACGCAGTCGGCGGCGAAGGCGTTGATCGCGGTCTCGAAGCCGGCGGTCTGGTCCCGGTTGAGCTGCTCGGCGGTCAGCGACGGGTCCATCGCCCCGTCGAGGACGAACCGCCCGACCCGGGAGGGGAACAGCTCGGCGTAGGTGGCGCCGAGGAAGGTGCCGTACGAGGCGCCCACGTACGTCAGCTTCTGGTCGCCCAGGACCGCCCGGACGATGTCCATGTCGCGGGCCGCCTCCACCGTGGACACGTGCGGGAGCACCTTGCCCGACTTCTGCCGGCAGGCCGCCGCGAACTCCTTGAAGGCGTCCGCGAGCGCCTTCTGTTCGGCCGCGTCGTCCGGCGTCTGGTCGACCTGCGTGTACGCGTCCATCCGCTTGCCGGTCAGGCACTCGACCGGCTCGCTGCGGGCCACGCCCCGCGGGTCCACGCCCACGATGTCGTACCGCGCCCGGACCGGGGCCGGGTACCCGATGCCCGCGTACCCCTGGAGGTAGCCGACCGCGGAGCCGCCGGGCCCGCCCGGGTTGACCAGGAGGGAGCCGAGCCGCTTGCCGGGACCGGTGGCCCGGACCCGGGAGACGGCGAGCTTCACCTCGGCGCCCTCGGGCCGGGCGTAGTCGAGCGGGGCGCGGACGGTGCCGCACTGGAAGTTCGCGACGCCGCAGTCCCGCCAGGACACCTTCTGCGCGTAGTACTTCTCCAGCGCGGCCGGGCCGGACGCCCCGGACGGGCGCTTCGAGGGCGCGGCGGCGCCGCTCCCGCCCGTACAGCCGGAGAGGACGAGGCCGGCGGCCGCGATGGCCGTGGCGGTGATGCGGAGCAGGCGCCTGGAGTCCATTCCCGGAGCGTATCCGCACTGGTACGGAACGTGTCCAATCGGCCTTGTGGACAACCGGCGCCTTGTGGACGACTCGGGGGTCAGTCCCGCAGCGCCATCGTCATCGCCTCCACCGCGAGCAGCGGCGCCACGTTCCGGTCGAGGGCCTCGCGGCAGGCGAGGACCGCCTCGATGCGGCGCAGCGTGCGCTCCGGGGTGGTGTCGCCGGCGATCCGTTCCAGGGAGTCGCGTACGTCCTCGTTGGCCAGCGGCGTCGCGGCGCGCAGCTGGAGGGCGAGCACATCGCGGTAGAAGCCGGTCAGGTCGGTGAGCGCGAGGTCGAGGCTGTCGCGCTGGGTGCGGGTGCGGCGGCGCTTCTGGCGCTCCTCCAGCTCCTTCATCGCGCCGGCCGTGCCGCGCGGCATCCGGCCGCCCTGGGCCGCGCCGAGCGCCGCCTTCAGCTCCTCGGTCTCCTTGACGTCGACCTCCTCGGCGACCTGCTTGGCGTCCTCGGCGGCCGCGTCGATCAGCTCCTGGGCGGCCCGCAGGCCGCCGCCGACGTCGCCGACCCGCAGCGGCAGCTTGAGGACGACGGAGCGGCGGGCCCGCGCCCGCTCGTCGGTCGCGAGCCGCCGGGCGCGGTCGATGTGGCCCTGGGTGGCGCGGGCGGCGGAGTGCGCGAGCTCCGGCTCGATGCCGTCGCGGCGGATCAGCACGTCCGCCACGGCCGTCACCGACGGCGTGGTCAGGGTCAGGTGCCGGCAGCGGGAGCGGATCGTGGGCAGCACGTCCTCCAGGGACGGCGCGCACAGCAGCCACACGGTGCGGGGCGCGGGCTCCTCGACGGCCTTCAGGAGCACGTTCGCCGCGCCCTCGGTGAGCCGGTCGGCGTCCTCCAGGACGATGACCTGCCAGCGGCCGACGGCGGGCGACAGCTGAGCGCGCCGCACCAGGTCGCGGGTCTCCTTCACGCCGATGGAGAGCAGGTCCGTACGGACCACCTCGACGTCCGCGTGCGTGCCGATGAGGGCCGTGTGGCAGCCGTCGCAGAAGCCGCAGCCCGGCGCCCCGCCGAGCGCCCGGTCGGGGCTCACGCACTGCAGCGCCGCCGCGAACGCCCGCGCCGCCGTGTCCCGCCCGGCCCCGGGCGGCCCGGTGAACAGCCAGGCGTGCGTCATCTTCGACGCCTCCGGGGCGGGCTCGCCGGCGGCCTGCGCGGTCACGAGCGCGTCGGCGTCGCGCGCGGCCGCGGCCAGCTGCTCCTCGACCCGCGGCTGACCCACGAGGTCGTCCCATACGGCCATGTCCGATGCCCCTCCTCAGGTACGCGTTCCATTGTGGGGCACCGCTGTGACACTCAGCGCCCGCGGCGCCGGCGGTCCTCCTCGTCGTCCTCGAAGCCGCCCAGCAGCTCGTCCGCCAGCGTCGGCAGGTCGTCGAGCGGGGTCTCCTCCGCCCAGTCGGAGCGGCGCCGCGGCCGGCCCTGCTCGTCGAGCTGCGGCAGCTCGCGCGTGCGGTCGTTCGAGTCGGCGGCCTCGTCCTGCGCGTCGCGGAAGAAGCCCTGCGGCACCCGGTCGGCGGGGTCCGTCTCGCGTACGGAGGGCAGCACGGCCGTCTCGTCGGCGCCCCTGGCGTCCCTGGCACCCCTGGCGTCCTTGACGTCCTTGACGTCCTTGATCCGCGGGATGACCGTGGTCTCGTCGTCGCCGAGCTTCACGATCGGGGTGGGGACGGTGACCTCGTTCGGGGAGACCGTAGGAGCCTCGTCCGGCTTCACGACCGGCGTCGCCACCGTGATCTCGTTCGCCGACTCCTCGGCACGCTTCTCCAGGCGCTTCGCCTCGGCCGCCTTGCGCTCGGCCTCCGCCTTCGCCGCTGCCGATGCCGCCGCCGCTGCCGCAGCAGCGGCCTTCTCCTCGGCCGCCTTCCGCGCGGCCTCCTCCGCGGCCTTCCGCGCCGCCTCCTCCGCGGCCTTCGCCGCCGCGGCCTCCGCGAGCTTGCGGGCCTCCTCGGCGCGCAGCAGCGCCTCCTCGGCCTTGCGCTGCTTCTCCCTGCGGCGCTCCTCGGCCTCGGCCCGCAGCCGGGCCTCCTCCTCGGCCTGCTTGCGAAGCCGTTCCTCCTCCTCGCGGCGGGCCTTCTCCTCGGCCTCGCGCCGCCTGCGCTCCTCCTCGGCGGCGATCCGGGCCTCCTCGGCACGCCGCCGGGCCTCCTCCGCCTGCCGCTCGGCCTCGATGCGCCGGGCCTCTTCCTCCTCGGCCTTGCGCCGCGCCTCCTCCTCGGCGCGCAGCTTGGCGAGCTGCTCCTGGCGCTCGCGCTCCAGGCGCTCCTCCTCGGCCTTGCGGGCGGCCTCTTCCTCGGCCTTCCGCCGGGCCTCCTCCTCGGCCTTGCGGCGGGCCTCCTCCTGGGCCTTCACCTCGGCCTCGGAGAGCGGCAGCATCCGGTCGAGCCGGTGGCGTACGACGGTGGTGACGGCCGCCGGCTCCTGGCCCGCGTCGACGACCAGGTAGCGGCCCGGGTCGGCGGCGGCGAGGGCGAGGAAACCGGCCCGCACGCGCGCGTGGAACTCCGGCGGCTCGGACTCCAGCCGGTCCGGGGCCTCGGTGAAGCGCTCGCGCGCGGTCTCCGGGGAGACGTCGAGGAGCACGGTCAGGTTCGGCACGAGTCCGCCGGTCGCCCAGCGGTTGATGCGGCTGATCTCGGTCGCGGACAGGTCGCGGCCGGCGCCCTGGTAGGCGACGGACGAGTCGATGTAACGGTCGGAGATCACCACCGCGCCCCGCTCCAGGGCGGGCCGGACGAGGGAGTCGACGTGCTCGGCGCGGTCGGCCGCGTACAGCAGCGCCTCGGCGCGGTTGGACAGGCCGGCGCTGGACACGTCGAGCAGGATCATGCGGAGCCGCTTGCCGATCGGGGTGGCGCCGGGCTCGCGGGTCACGACGACCTCGTGGCCCTTGGCGCGGATCCACTCGGCGAGCGCCTCGACCTGGGTGGACTTGCCGGCGCCGTCGCCGCCCTCCAGGGCGATGAAGAAGCCGGTCGGCGAGGGCGCCTGGACCGGGTCGGCGCCGCGCAGCGCGTCGCGCAGGTCGCGGCGGAGCGGCACGCCCGCGCGGTCGTCGGTCTTGGCGAGGACGAGCGCGGCGACGGGCAGCAGCAGCGCGCCGACCAGCATCAGCGTGAAGGCGGCGCCGCCGTGGGCGAAGACGAAACCGCCGGAGGCGAGCCGGTGGGGGCCGATCGCGGCGGCGAGCAGCGGCGCGGCGAGCGCGCCGACGCCCATGCCGACGCGGGCGACGGCCTGCAGGTGCTCGGTGACCCTGGCCCGGCGGGCCTCCTCGGTCTCCTGGTCGACGAGACTGTGCCCGGTGCGGGCGGCGACCCCGGCCGCGTAACCGGCGAGCGCGGCGATCATCAGCACGGTCGCGGTGTCCGGCACCAGGCCCATCGCGAGCAGCGCGATGCCGGTGACGGCGAGCGCCAGGGCGAACAGCCGGCGCCGGGAGAGCACGGTGAGGACGGATCCGGCGGTGCGGATGCCGACGCCGGTGCCGCCGCTGAGCGCGAGGATCAGCAGGGCGTAGGTGACGGGCCCGCCGCCCAGGTCGTACGCGTGCAGGACGGCGACGGCCGCGGCGGCGGCGATGGCGCCGGCGACGGTGGCGCAGGCCAGGACGAGCAGCCCGAGCGCGCCGGTGCGCCCCTTCTCGGGGCCCTGGTCGCCGTACGTGGGCCGGCGCAGGCCCTCGAGGGGCGAGCGGGGGCGCGGGGTCTGGTCGCCGGGCAACGTGACGAACCACAGGACCGAGACGGACGCCGAGAAGAGCCCGGCGGCGACGTACGAGCCGAGGGCGGCCTGGTGCTGCGAGAACCAGTCGATGCCGGCGCCCAACAGATTGCCGACGAGCGTCGCGATCAGCAGTGCGGCCGCGGCGGCGGGCACGGCCAGGAAGCCGGTGCGCAGGCTGAGGGTGCGCAGCGCGCCCAGGTGGTCGGGGAGCGGCCGGACGGCGGCGCCCTCGATGGGCGGGGCGGGCAGCAGCGCGGGCGCCGCGCCCTCCTTCGCGATGGTCCACACGCGTTCGGCGGCGCCGCTGACGAAGACGGTGCCGAGCAGGAACCACAGCGCCGTGCCGGGGGTCCACTCGATCCACAGCGGGGCGACGACGAGCAGCGCGAGCCGCAGCGCGTCGGCGCCGATCATCGTCCAGCGGCGGTCGAGCGGGCCGCCGGGCGCGGTGAGCGTGGTGAGCGGGCCGAGCAGCACGGCGCCGAAGAGGACGGCGGCGAGCATCCGGGCGCCGATTACGGCGGCGACGGCGAGCGCGGCGCCGCGGATACCGCCGCCCAGCATGTGCTGGGTGACGGCCGCCTGGAAGCCGAGCAGGATCAGGACGAGGACGGCGAGGGCGTCGCCGGTGCCGCCGACGAACTGGGCGCTCCACAGCCTCCGCAGGGGCTGATGGCGCAAGAGGGCCCGTACGGCACGCTCCCTGGAATCCGCGACGAGTGCGGCGTCGGTGGATGGCTGCTCTGCTCGCGTCATCCGTCCACCCTATCCGGACGGCCCTGCTCCCCGTGGCCTTCGACCGAACAAACGGGCGGGGGTACGGGCCCCTCGGCCCGTACCCCCGCCCGTCGTGTCGGCAACGTCACTCCGGCTTGGCGGCAGCCGCCTTCTTCGCCGTCGTGGTCTTCTTGGCGGCGGTCTTCTTCGCCGCGGCCGTCGTGGTCTTCTTGGCCGCGGTCGTCTTCTTCGCCGCCGTCTTCTTCGCGGGCGCCTTCTTGGCCGGAGCCTTCTTGGCCGCCTTCTTCGCGGGGCCCTTGGCCCGCTTCTCGGCGAGCAGCTCGTAGCCGCGCTCCGGCGTGATCGTCTCCACGCTGTCGCCGGTGCGCAGGGTGGCGTTGGTCTCGCCGTCCGTCACGTACGGACCGAAGCGGCCGTCCTTGACGACCACGGGCTTCTCGCTGACGGGGTCGGTGCCGAGCTCCTTCAGCGGGGGCTTGGCGGCGGCGCGGCCACGCTGCTTGGGCTGGGCGTAGATCGCCAGCGCCTCCTCCAGCGTGATCGTGAAGAGCTGCTCCTCGTCGGTGAGCGACCGCGAGTCCGTGCCCTTCTTCAGGTACGGGCCGTAGCGGCCGTTCTGCGCGGTGATCTCGACGCCCTCGGCGTCGGTGCCGACGACGCGCGGCAGCGACATCAGCCGGAGCGCGTCCTCCAGCGTCACGGTGTCCAGGGACATCGACTTGAAGAGCGAGGCGGTGCGCGGCTTGACGGCGTTCTTGCCGGTCTTCGGGGTGTCCTCGGGCAGGATCTCCGTCACGTACGGGCCGTAGCGGCCGTCCTTGGCGACGATCTGGTTGCCGCTGACCGGGTCCACGCCCAGCTCGAAGTCGCCGCTCGGCTTGGCGAGCAGCTCCTCCGCGTACGCGACGGTGAGCTCGTCGGGCGCGAGGTCGTCGGGGACGTCGGCGCGCTGGTGGCCTTCCTGGTCCTTCTCGCCGCGCTCGACGTACGGGCCGTAGCGGCCGACGCGGAGCACGATGTCGTTGCCGACGGGGAAGGAGGAGATCTCCCGGGCGTCGATCGCGCCGAGGTCGGTGACCAGCTCCTTCAGACCGCCGAGGTGGTCGCCGTCGCCGTTCCCGGCGTCGGCGGCGCCGGAGCCCTCGGGGCCGCCCTCGCCGAAGTAGAAACGCTTCAGCCACGGCACCGCCTGGGCCTCGCCCCGCGCGATGCGGTCGAGGTCGTCCTCCATCCGGGCGGTGAAGTCGTAGTCGACGAGCCGCCCGAAGTGCTTCTCCAGCAGGTTGACGACGGCGAAGGAGAGGAACGACGGCACGAGCGCCGTCCCCTTCTTGAAGACGTAGCCGCGGTCGAGGATGGTGCCGATGATCGAGGCGTACGTCGACGGGCGGCCGATCTCGCGCTCTTCCAGCTCCTTGACCAGGCTGGCCTCGGTGTAGCGGGCGGGCGGCTTGGTGGCGTGGCCGTCGGCGGTGATCTCCTCGGCGGCGAGCGCGTCGCCCTCGGTGACCTGCGGCAGGCGCCGCTCACGGTCGTCGAGCTCGGCGTTCGGGTCGTCGGCGCCCTCGACGTACGCCTTCATGAAGCCGTGGAAGGTGATCGTCTTGCCGGACGCCGAGAACTCGGCGTCGCGGCCGTCCGCCGCGGTGCCGCCGATCTTCACGGTGACCGAGTTGCCGGTCGCGTCCTTCATCTGGGAGGCGACGGTCCGCTTCCAGATCAGCTCGTACAGCTTGAACTGGTCGCCGGTCAGGCCGGTCTCCGCCGGGGTGCGGAAACGATCACCCGAGGGACGGATCGCCTCGTGCGCCTCCTGCGCGTTCTTGACCTTGCCGGCGTAGACGCGCGGCTGGTCCGGGAGGTAGTCGGCGCCGTACAGCTGAGTGACCTGGGCACGGGCCGCGGCGACGGCCGTGTCGGAGAGCACCGTGGAGTCCGTACGCATGTACGTGATGAAGCCGTTCTCGTACAGCTTCTGCGCCACCTGCATGGTCGCCTTCGCACCGAAGCCGAGCTTGCGGCTGGCCTCCTGCTGGAGCGTGGTGGTGCGGAAGGGGGCGTACGGCGAGCGGCGGTACGGCTTCGACTCGACCGAGCGGACGGCGAACCGGGTGTCGGCGAGCGCGGCGGCGAGCGCGCGGGCGTTCGCCTCGTCGAGGTGGAGCACGTTCTGGGTCTTCAGCTGCCCGTCGGCGCCGAAGTCACGGCCCTGCGCCACGCGCTTGCCGTCGACCGTCGCGAGCCGGGCGACCAGCGAGGACGGGTCGGACGGGTCACCGGCGCGGCCGGTGGAGAAGGTGCCGGTGAGGTCCCAGTACTCGGCGGAGCGGAAGGCGATGCGCTCGCGCTCGCGCTCGACGACGAGCCGGGTGGCGACGGACTGGACCCGGCCCGCGGACAGGCCGCGCATGACCTTCTTCCACAGGACCGGCGAGACCTCGTAGCCGTAGAGCCGGTCGAGGATGCGGCGGGTCTCCTGGGCGTCGACCATCCGCTTGTTCAGCTCGCGCGGGTTGCGCACGGCCTGCTGGATCGCGTCCTTGGTGATCTCGTGGAAGACCATCCGGTGGACCGGGACCTTGGGCTTCAGGACCTCCTGGAGGTGCCACGCGATGGCCTCGCCCTCGCGGTCCTCATCGGTGGCGAGGAAGAGCTCGTCGGACTCGGCGAGCAGCTCCTTGAGCTTCCTGACCTGCGCCTTCTTGTCGGCGTTGACGACGTAGATGGGCTGGAAGTCATGGTCGACGTCGACGCCGAGCCGGCGCACCTCGCCCGTGTACTTCTCCGGCACCTCGGCGGCGCCGCTCGGGAGGTCGCGGATGTGCCCGACGCTCGCCTCGACGACGTAGCCGGGGCCGAGGTAGCCCTTGATCGTCTTCGCCTTGGCAGGCGACTCGACGATGACGAGTCGGCGGCCGCCGTGTGCGGTCTCGCTGGTCGGGGACAACTTCGCTCTTCTCTCCGGTCGACGCTCTCTGGCACGTACTGACTGCGTGCGTACGCGGCGCGGCGTACGTACGGCGCTGGCACGCACGGCAGCGGCACGGACGGTGACACTGTCGTCGCTGCGGAGTGTGACGGTACAACCCGCCCCCGTGTCAAACGGCGAAAGCCCGCAACGGCCACTCGAACGGTAACCCGACTCCACCCCTTCCTGCCGCCCGGACTCCCGGACAGCCTCTCCGGCGGGTCCACGTCACAGCCGGCCGAAGCACCAGATCCCGAGCAGGAGGAAGGCCGCGCCGAAGAGCGCCGTGAGGACGGCGGCGGGCCGGGGTGCCACCCCGAGCGCCACGGGTGCGCCCTGCCGGACCCGGACCCCCGTCCACAGCAGCAGCGCCGCTCCGAACAGCGTGAACGCCGCCCCCGCGAAGATCGCCGGCCCGCTCTCCATGCCCCTGCCCCGTTCCCTCGCCCATGGCCCTTCGGCCCCCGCCGCCGAGGCTGGCACCTCCCGGCGTCAGCAGGGCTAATTCCCGGTGAACGGCGGGCACGGGCCGGAACGGTTTCACGAGGATGGCCGGTACTCCCCTCCCCCTTCTTCTCCCTTCTTTCCCCTCCTCCTTCTGCCTTCGTCACATCACGGCTCTTCGTCACATCACGCCGAGCGCAGCGTCGACGAGCCGCCCGTCCGCCCGCGGCCTGCGGATCCGTCAGGCGGGGCCGCGGGAACCGGGCTTCGAGCAGGGCTCGGAGGGCGTCCCTCGGCCGCTCAGCGCGATCCGGCGGGCAGCAGGAAGCCCTCCTCGACCAGGAGCCGGATCGCCTGCGGCGTGCGGTCCCGCAGCACGACCGGGTCCTCGCCGGTGAGCTGCGCGATGGCGTCCAGGATCTGCCCGGCGCTCAGCGTGCCGTCGCACACGCCCGCGAAGCCGGCGGCGACGTGGTCGACGCGGGTGGCGCGGCGCATCCCGCGGTTCTGCCGGAGCAGCACATGCTCGGGGTCCTCGGCGCCGGGCATGCCGACCTGCTCCTGCACGACCTCGGGCGCGAGGACGAAGTGGCCGGCGAGCAGGGCCGCGTCGTCGTGGGCGCGCAGATAGTCCTGGCGGTCGAAGTGGGCCCGCACGGTGTCGCCGAGCGGCTGCTCGACCGGGTGCGGCCACTCCTCGACGACGATCGACGGCTCGACCGCGCCGGAGGCCACCGCGGGGTTCTTGCGCAGGGTGATCCAGCCGAAGCCGACGCCCTTGGTCTTGCGGGCCTCGAACTCGTCGAGCCACCGCCCGTACGCGAGCCGGTACTCGGCCTGGTCGCCGCGGTGGTCACCGCTGTCGCGCAGCCACAGCTCGGTGTACTGCGTGATGTCCTGGACCTCGCGCTGCACGATCCAGGCGTCGCAGCCGCGCGGCACCCAGGAGCGCAGCCGGTCCTGCCACTCCTCGCCCTCGACGTGCTGCCAGTTGGCGAGGAACTGCGCGTACCCGCCGTCGTTGAGCCGGTCGCCGGCCTGCTGCACCAGCGTGCGGCACAGGTCGTCGCCGCCCATGCCGCCGTCGCGGTAGGTGAGTCCGGCGCCGGGGGAGATCACGAACGGCGGGTTGGAGACGATCAGGTCGTACGTGTCCCCGTCGACCGGCTCGAAGAGCGAGCCCTGGAGCAGCTCGGCGCCGCGGGCCCCGGAGAGGGCGAGGGTGAGCCGGGTGAAGTCGAGGGCGCGCGGGTTGAGGTCGGTGGCGGTGACCAGGGTGGCGTGCTGGGCGGCGTGCAGCGCCTGGATGCCGGAGCCGGTGCCGAGGTCGAGGGCGGTGGCGACGGGGGTGCGGACGGTGATGCCGGCGAGGGTGGTGGAGGCCCCGCCGACGCCGAGGACGACGCCTTCGTCCTTCTTGCCGATGCCGCCCGCGCCGCCGACGGCGCAGCCCAGGTCGGAGACGATGAACCAGTCCTCGCCGTCCGGGCCGCCGTACGGCCGGACGTCGACCGTGGCGAGCACGGCGTCGCCCTCCCGCACCACCCAGCCGTCGGCGAGCGCCTCCTCCAGGGGCAGGGCGGCGGCGGCCCGCTCGTACCCGACGGCCCTCTGGAGCAGGAACAGCCGGACGAGCGTGTCCAGCGGGGCGTCCCCGCGGGTGGCGCGGAGGGCGGGCACGATCTCGCTGCGGGCGAGGGCGGCGTACGCCTGGGCGCCGAGCAGGTCGAGCAGACCGTCGGCGGTGAAGTCGGCGGCGAGCAGTGCCTCGCGCAGTCGGGCGGCGTGCGTGGGCACCGGAAGGCTGGTGGTCGTGCTGGTCGTACTCACATGCCCCATTGTGACGGCCGCCACCGACAACGGGCGGGCCGACCCGGCGAAGGCGCCCGGCCGGCCCGTCCCGTCAGTCCGCAGCGAAGTCCGCTTGCCAGTCCGGTGCGGAGTCCGCCGCTGTGTCGGCCGCCAGTCCGGTGCGGACTACTCGCTCTTGGCGGAGGCGGAGGGCTTCGCCGAGTCGGAGGGCTTCGCGGAACCGGACGGCTTGGCGGAGGTGGCGGAGGAGGACGGCTTGGCGGCACCCGACGGCTTGGCGTCCGGCGCGCCCGCCTTCGGGGACGCGCTCGGCGGCACGGACGCCTTCGGGGTCTGGCAGCCCGGCTGCTTGGCCATGGCCTGGCCGAGCTCGCCGGCCTGGAGCTTGGCCACCGCGTCCTGGTCCATGTTCTGGATCTTCGCCAGGTTGTCCGAGACGACCTTGAGCCCGTCGGCGAACTTCTGCTGGTTCGTCGTGTCGAGCGCGTCGACCTGCTTCTTGAGCCCGTCGTAGGCCACGGCCGTGGCGTTGAGCTCCTTGATGGCGTCCTGCTGGATCTTCTGGCCGTTGTCGACCGGGGGCGCCCCGGCACTCTCGACGGCCTTGGCGAGGGCCCGGTCGGCGGCGGCGATGTCCTGGAATGCCTTGGAGTCGGCGGCCTGGATGGTGGCCGGCTTGCTGTCGGCCGCCGTGGAGATGATCAGCTGGTTGGCGTTGGCCCGCTTCTGGATCTGCGGCTGCGCCTGGTCGCAGAACGTCTTGGCCCAGTCGTCGACCTTGTTGCCCTCGTCGTCGCTGCAACCGGACAGCACGAGCATCAGTACCGCGCCGCCGGACAGTGCGGCCGCAAGCTTCTTGTTCACCGGATCGGTCCCTTCCAAGGCTCTCGGCCCCGGAACATACACGCCATGCGGGTGGGATCCACCGTTCGTGCGACCGGTTCATCCGGCATTGCAGCCGTTTGAACCAAGCGAACAGGGGCGGACGTCACGTCGGAACAGGACGTCGACCCCCGTCCGGCACCCGGGCTTTGACGGTGCATCAACAAGGGTTACGAGGAGACGGTGGCGTCCGTCGACGAACCGTTCCGCTCGGGCGTGTCGTCCCCGACGGCCACCGAACGCCGCTTGGAGACACGGACCGCGGCCACGATGACGACGATCGCGATGATCGCGACGAGCGCCCGCAGCCAGGCGCGCGCGTCGGCGCCATAGCTCAACTGGACGACCGCCGGGGCGATGATCAGCGCCACCAGGTTCATCACCTTCAGGAGCGGGTTGATCGCCGGGCCCGCGGTGTCCTTGAACGGGTCGCCGACCGTGTCGCCGATGACGGTCGCGGCATGGGCGTCGCTGCCCTTGCCGCCGTGATTGCCGTCCTCCACCAGCTTCTTGGCGTTGTCCCACGCGCCGCCGGAGTTGGCGAGGAAGACGGCCATCAGCGCGCCGGTGCCGATGGCGCCGGCGAGGTACGCGCCGAGCGGGCCGACGCCGAGGGTGAAGCCGACCGCGATCGGGGCCATCACGGCGAGCAGTCCGGGCGTGGCGAGTTCGCGCAGCGCGTCCTTGGTGCAGATGTCGACGACCCGCCCGTACTCGGGCTTCTCGGTGTAGTCCATGATCCCGGGGTGCTCGCGGAACTGCCGCCGCACCTCGTACACCACCGCTCCGGCGGAGCGGGACACGGCGTTGATGGCGAGCCCCGAGAAGAGGAAGACGACGGCGGCGCCGAGCACCATCCCGAAGAGGTTGTTGGGCTGGGAGATGTTCATGGAGAGGTTCGTCTCGGTCGCCTTCGCCCCGACGTCGGCGACGGCGGTCGCGATGGCGTCCCGGTAGGAGCCGAACAGCGCGGAGGCGGCGAGGACGGCGGTGGCGATGGCGATGCCCTTGGTGATCGCCTTGGTGGTGTTGCCGACGGCGTCGAGGTCGGTGAGCACCTGCGCGCCCGCGCCCTGCACGTCGCCGGACATCTCCGCGATGCCCTGGGCGTTGTCGGAGACCGGTCCGAAGGTGTCCATGGCGACGATCACGCCGACGGTGGTGAGCAGCCCGGTGCCGGCCAGGGCGACCGCGAACAGCGCCAGCATGATGGAGGCGCCGCCGAGCAGGAAGGCGCCGTAGACGGCGAGGCCGATGAGCAGGGCCGTGTAGACGGCGGACTCCAGGCCGAGGGAGACGCCGGCGAGGACGACGGTGGCGGGGCCGGTCAGGGAGGACTTGCCGATGTCGCGGACCGGGCGCCGGCCGGTCTCGGTGAAGTAGCCGGTGAGCTGCTGGATGAGCGCGGCGAGCACGATGCCGATGGCGACGGCGACCAGGGCGAGGACGCGCGGGTCGCCGCCGTGGGTGGGGATGCCTGGCTCGGTGACGCCCCTGAGGTCGGCGTAGGACGACGGGAGGTAGGCGAAGACGGCGACGGCGACGAGGGCGAGCGAGATCAGCGCGGAGAGGAAGAAGCCCCGGTTGATGGCGCTCATCCCGCTGCGGTCGGCGCGCCGCGGGGCGACCGCGAAGATGCCGATCATCGCCGTGACGACGCCGATCGCCGGCACCATCAGCGGGAAGGCGAGGCCGAGGTCGCCGAAGGCCGCCTTGCCGAGGATGAGCGCGGCGACGAGCGTGACGGCGTACGACTCGAAGAGGTCGGCGGCCATGCCCGCGCAGTCGCCGACGTTGTCGCCCACGTTGTCGGCGATGGTGGCGGCGTTGCGCGGATCGTCCTCGGGGATGCCCTGCTCGACCTTGCCGACGAGGTCGGCGCCGACGTCGGCGGCCTTGGTGAAGATGCCGCCTCCGACGCGCATGAACATGGCGATGAGCGCGGCGCCGAGGCCGAAGCCCTCCAGGACCTTCGGCGCGTCGGCGGCGTAGACGAGGACCACGCAGGAGGCGCCGAGCAGCCCGAGGCCGACGGTGAACATGCCGACCACGCCACCGGTGCGGAACGCGATCTTCATGGCCCGGTGGGCCACGGCCGTCAGATCCCTCTCGGGTTCGCCGGGGGCCGGCGTGGCCTCCCGGGCCGCGGCGGCGACGCGCACGTTCGCGCGAACGGCGAGCCGCATGCCGACGTATCCGGTGACCGCCGAGAAAAGCGCCCCCACCAGGAAGAACAGCGAGCGGCCGGCCCGCTGCGACCAGTTGTCGGCGGGCAGCAGGAACAGCAGGAAGAACACGACGACGGCGAAGACGCCGAGGGTGCGCAGCTGCCGGGCGAGATAGGCGTTCGCGCCTTCCTGGACGGCGGCCGCGATCTCCTTCATCTTCCCCGTGCCCTCCCCCGCCCGGAGCACCTGCCGGACGAGAAGCTGGGCCACGAGCAGCGCCGCGAGCGCGACGGCCGCGACGACGACCACGATCACGCGGTTCTCCTGGGTGAGCACCGCGGCTGCGAGACCCGCCATTCCGTCCTCCTTGACGTCATGAAGTCAGGACAAGGCGGATTCTAAGGAGGAAACCCGGTCAAAGCAGGGCGCCGCATTTGCAATTCGCGAATACCTTTCAAGTACCGCCGAATGCGGTAATACGACCGAAGCATTCGCGGCGGATCCGGGGTCCGAGGCATGAAAAGAGGCCCTGCGTGGCAGGGCCTCTTCTTCACGCTGTGATGCCGGCTGTGGGCGTGGCTTCCGCCACGGCCACAGCCACGGGTCAGGCGAGCGCGGCGTCCGGGTTGGCGGGCCAGCTCATCCGGATGGTGCCGCCCTCCTGGCCGGCGCTCACCTCGACGTCGTCGACGAGCCCGCGGATCACCGCGAGGCCCATCTCGTCCTCGCCACCCGCGTCGTCGAAGTCCTCGTCCGGTGCCGCGTCGCGCGCGCCGGGCACGCCGGCGGCGTCGGCCGCCGCCACGCCCGCGCCCGGCACCTCGTCGCCGACCTCGATGGAGAAGCTCTTCTCCTCCTCGGTCAGCACGACCCGGACGGGGGTGGTGACCCCGTTGCTGCGGTGCAGCCCGACCGCCCGGGAACACGCCTCGCCCACGGCGAGCCGGACCTCGTCGAGGACCGCCTCGTCGACCCCGGCCCGTCTGGCGACCGCGGCGGCCACCAGGCGGGCCGTGCGGACGTGCTCGGGCTGAGCGCTGAAGAGGAGTTCAACGGTGGCCATGCGATTCCCCTGGGATTCTCGACGGCTGCACGAGGGCTGCACGAGGGCGAGGGCCGCGCGACGGCTGCGCGGCCTCAGTCGGCAGCGTTGATGGCCTCGTCCACCGACGTGTGGATCGGGAACACCTTGGTCAGACCGGTGATCCGGAAGATCTTGAGAATGCGCTCCTGGTTGCAGACCAGGCGCAGCGAGCCTTCATGCGCGCGCACGCGCTTCAGACCGCCCACGAGCACGCCGAGGCCGGTCGAGTCGAGGAAGTCCACGCCTTCCATGTCGACAACAAGGTGGTAGCTGCCGTCGTTCACCAACTCGACCAACTGCTCGCGCAGCTTGGGCGCGGTATACACATCAATCTCGCCGCCGACCTCGACGACCGTTCGGTCGCCGTTGGGGCCGGGCACAGTGCGAGTCGAGAGAGACAGGTCCACGGGTCCTCCAGCACCTAGCTATCGAGCGGCCGTCCCTCTGGACTCCCGTGCGGAGCCACGGGACGGACGCCGGCCGCGATGGCATTCAATCACTTACCGGCAGCCATGCACGACGCCTTGGGGGCATTGTCCGTCACGCCGGTGACACACTCGGTGCCGATGGCCGAGAATCACCGCCCCAGCCGACCCGCCGCAGAGACGGGCAGCCGCCCCTCTCCGAGCGAGGTGCTCGACCGGCTCTCCCGAGGCGAGAGCCGGGCCGCGCGCATCACCCATACGGAGCATCTGCCCGCCCGGGAGGGCCGCCATGCCGTGTGGCCGCACCGCATCCGGGCGGAGGTGATCGCCGCCATCGAGCAGGCGGGCATCGAGCACCCCTGGGCCCACCAGGCGGAGGCCGCCGAGCACGCCCTGGACGGCACCTCCGTGGTGATCGCCACCGGCACCGCGTCGGGCAAGTCGCTCGCCTATCTCACCCCCGTCCTGTCCACCCTCCTGGACGGCGCCGAGGCGCCCAACGGCCGCGGCACCACCGCCCTCTACCTGGCCCCCACCAAGGCCCTCGCGGCCGACCAGCGGCGCACCGTACGCCAGCTGGCCGCCCCGCTCGGCAACCGGATCCGGCCCGCCGTCTACGACGGCGACACGCCGGTGGAAGAGCGCGAATGGGTCCGCCAGTACGCCAACTACGTGCTCACCAACCCCGACATGCTGCACCGGGGCATACTCCCCTCCCACCCCCGCTGGTCCTCCTTCCTGCGCTCCCTGCGCTATGTCGTCGTCGACGAGTGCCACACCTACCGGGGCGTCTTCGGCTCCCACGTCGCCCAGGTCCTGCGCCGGCTGCGGCGGGTCTGCGCCCGTTACGGCTCCGAGCCGGTCTTCCTGCTCGCCTCGGCCACCTCCGCGGAGCCGGCCCTCGCCGCCGGCCGGCTCACCGGCCTGCCGGTCACCGAGGTCGCCGACGACGCCTCCCCACGCGGCGAACTGGTCTTCGCCCTGTGGGAGCCGCCGCTGACCGAGCTGCACGGCGAGCAGGGCGCCCCCGTCCGCCGTACCGCCACCGCCGAGACCGCCGACCTCCTGACCGACCTGACCGTGCAGGGCGTCCGCTCGGTCGCCTTCGTCCGCTCCCGGCGCGGCGCCGAGCTGATCTCGGTGATCGCGCAGGAGCGCCTCGCCGAGGTCGACCGCTCCCTCGCCCGCCGGGTCGCCGCGTACCGGGGCGGCTACCTCCCCGAGGAGCGGCGCGCCCTGGAGCGGGCCCTGCACTCCGGGGAACTCCTCGGCCTCGCCGCGACGACCGCCCTGGAGCTGGGCATCGACGTCTCCGGCCTGGACGCCGTCGTCATCGCCGGCTACCCGGGCACCCGCGCCTCCCTGTGGCAGCAGGCCGGCCGGGCCGGCCGCTCGGGCGAGGGCGCCCTCGCCGTCCTGGTCGCCCGCGACGACCCGCTGGACACCTTCCTGGTCCACCACCCCGAGGCGATCTTCCGGCAGCCCGTCGAGTCGACCGTCCTGGACCCGGACAACCCGTACGTCCTCGCCCCCCACCTGTGCGCCGCCGCTGCGGAGCTTCCGCTGACCGAGGCCGACCTGACACTCTTCGGCCCGGCAGCCCCCGGACTGCTGCCCCAGCTGGAGTCGGCCGGGCTGCTGCGCCGCCGCACGGGCGGCTGGTACTGGACCCGCCGGGAGCGGGCCGCCGACCTCACCGACATCCGGGGCGGCGGGGGCAGCCCGGTCCGGATCGTCGAGGCCGGCACCGGCCGGCTGCTCGGCACCGTCGACGAGGCCGCCTCCCACGCCTCCGTCCACGAGGGCGCCGTCCATCTCCACCAGGGCCGCACCTATCTCGTCCGCGAGCTCGACCTGAAGGACTCCGTGGCCCTGGTCGAGGAGGCGAACCCGCCCTACTCGACCACCGCCCGCGACACCACCTCCATCTCCGTCCTGTCCACCGACACCGAGATCCCCTGGGGAGCCGGCCGCCTCTGCTACGGCTCCGTCGAGGTCACCAACCAGGTCGTCTCCTTCCTCCGCCGCCGCCTGATCACCGGCGAGGTGCTCGGCGAGACCAAGCTCGACCTGCCGCCCCGCACCCTGCGCACCCGGGCCGTGTGGTGGACGGTCACCGAGGACCAGCTCGACGCCGCCCGGATCAACCCGGAGATCCTCGGCGGCGCCCTGCACGCCGCCGAACACGCCTCCATCGGCATGCTCCCCCTCTTCGCCACCTGCGACCGCTGGGACATCGGCGGCGTGTCCGTCCCGCTCCACCCCGACACCCTGCTGCCGACGGTCTTCGTCTACGACGGCCACCCCGGCGGCGCCGGCTTCGCCGAGCGTGCCTTCCAGACCGCCCGCGCCTGGCTCACCGCCACCCGCGAGGCCATCGCCTCCTGCGAATGCGACTCCGGCTGCCCCTCCTGCATCCAGTCCCCCAAGTGCGGCAACGGCAACGACCCCCTCCACAAGCGCGGCGCGGTCCGCCTCCTCACGGAACTCCTCCGCGAGGCACCCCAGCCGCAGGCCCCGGAAGGCGAGGAGGGCCAAAAGGGCCCTGAAGGCCCGCAAGCCCCGGAGGGTCCGGAAGACCCGGTGGGCCCGCCCGCGACCTGATCTCGACGGACCAGGGGCCGAGCGTGACGCGGGCGGTGACGTCGGCGATGTCCTCCCGGACCCGGCAGCGTGGCAGCGCGGCCCCTTGGGCCACGGCCACCCGGCCGGCGGCGGCGCAGGCGTCGGCCTCGCCCCACAGGGCGCGGTCGGCGGCGGCGAGGGCCGCCAGATCGGCGGCCGCACCGGCCCGGTGGCGGGCGGTGACGGCCTGACCGAGGGCCAGGACGGCGCCGAACACCACGCACAGGGCGCACGCGGCGAAGGCCGTCCACACCGTCGCCGCTCCCCGGTCCGCCCCGGGCCGCCGGCTCATGGCGCCGCCTCCCCCACCGTGTCCTCGGCGAGCGCCGCCGCGCCGGCCCGCAAGGTCAGCCCCAGGCCGCCGGGGCCCGGCGCCGTCGCCTCCACCGTCACCCGCCACAGCTCGCCCTCCCGCGCCACGGTCACCCGGGCGCCGTCGGGAGCGGCCGCCCGGGCCGCGGCCTCGGCGGCCGGCGCCGGTTCGGACCGGGCCACCGCCCGCGCTCCGGCCCGGGCCGCGTCCACGCACCGGATCTGCGCGGCGGCCGCGGCCAGCGCCCACAGCAGCGCAGCCGTGAACAGGACCAGGGCGGGCAGCACGACCGCCGTCTCCGCGGTCACCGACCCCCGGTCAGAACGGCGCATCGAGGGCCTTCCCGATCACCGACTCCAGCGCCTTCGAGACCGTGCCACTGGTGAGCACCTTGTAGAGCACGGCCGCGAACGCCGCCGCGGCGATCGTGCCCATGGCGTACTCGGTGGTGCTCATGCCGGCGTCGCGCCGTACCGCCGCCGTCCGGGTCCGCCACCACTTCTTCAGGAACGTCCACGTCCCGACCTTCATGTCCAACACCCCGTCCGATGAGTCGTCTTCAGCCGGCTTCTGCCATCAGCCGACTTCTGTCTTGATCTGCCGTGACTTCTGCCGTGACTTCATCTGCCGCCGAGCAGTCCGCTCGCGAGGCCGATCACCACCGGGGCCACTCCCACCGCCAGGAAGGCGGGCAGGAAGCACAGCCCGACCGGCGCCGTGATCAGCACCTGCGCCCGCTGTGCCCGGGTCGCCGCCGCGCGGGCGCGGGCCGCCCGCAGGCCCTCGGCGTGCCGTGCCACGGCCTCGGCCGCGGGCGCCCCCGAGGAAGCCGCGCGCTCCAGGCAGCGGGCGAGGCCCACCGCGCCGGGTATCTCCCCGAACCTCCGCCACACCTCGGCCGGTTCACCGCCGAGCCGCAGCTCGGCCGCCGTACGGATCAGCCGCTCGCCGACCGGACCGCCAAGGGAACGGCCCACCGCCTCCGCAGCCTCGCCCGGGGCCGCCCCGGCCGAAGCGCAGGCGGCCAACAGATCGGCGGCCAGCGGCAACTGGCGCTCCACTTCCGCCCGTTCCGCCGCGATCTCGGGCGCGTCGCGCGGATGTCGCTCCCGCCACCACCACGCGCCCACGGCGACGCCGGCCCCGACGACCGGCCCCAGCGCCCCGCCCACCAGCACGTACCCGGCAAGGCCCACCGCGCAGGGCACGCCCCAGGCTCGTACCCGGGGCGGCAGCCGCAGGCCGCGCCATCGCTCGGGCGCCGGTACCGCCGCGAGCAGCAGCAGCGCGGCCCGGCGACGCGTCCGCCGGTCCCGGCGCCTTGCGGACAGCGCCGCGACCGCCGTCGCCAGCGCGTAGAGCACCGCGAGAACCACCGTCACAGCCGCTCACCGCCCCGCACGATCCGGGCCGCCCACCACAGCCCCACGGCCTCCAGGACTCCGCCGACGAGCAGGCATCCCAGGCCGGCCGGGGTGTGCAGCAGCACCCGCAGCGGACGCGCCCCGAGCGCCGCCCCGAGACCGAGTCCGGCGACCGGCAGGACCGCGAGGACGGCCACCGTGGCCCAGGCCCCGGCCAGTTGGGCCCGCAGCCGCTCCCGCTGGTCCCGGTGGGCCCGCAGCGCGGCCTCCAGGCGGTCGAGGCCGTTGGCGAGGCCCGCCCCGCCGTCCACGGCGACCTGCCAGCACGCGGCCATCCCGGCGAGCCCGTCGGCCCCGTCCCGCCGTCCGGCCCGGCGCAGCGCATCCGGCACGTCTCCGCCGAACCGGGCCGCCGCCAGGACCGCCGCCTCCTCGCCGCCGAGCGCCCCCGTCGTCCGCGCCGCGAACGCCAGCGCCTGGGCGGGCTGCCACCCCGCTCTCAGCTCCCCGGCGACCGCCCCGCACAGGTCCACCACCCGGTCCGCCCGCGCCTCCCGCTCCCGGCGCGCCCTCGCGGCCCGGAGCCTGCGCCCCGTCAGCGGCACCGCCACCGCGCCCGCGAGCAGCGGGAGCGGCGAGGCGCCGAGGAGCGCGCACACCGCCGCCACCGGCAGACACCACCACTCCCTCCGGCCGCGCACCGCATCCCGCCAGCGCCCGGCGGCCACGGGCCGGAGCAGCACTCGCGTCCCGCCTGGCAGCGCCAGGACCAGCCGGGCCCGGCGCAGCGCCCGCTCCCGCACGGCCGCCCACCACAGCACCGGCGCCGCACACAGCGCCGCCGCGACCGTCGTCATCGTCATCGCTCCCCTCCGATCAGCGACCGCAGCCGCCCCCAGCCCCGCTCGCGCTCGAACCCGCCGGCCGCCCAGCGCAGTGCGGGCAGCGTCACCACCAGTCCCTCCCGGTCCCGCTCCAGGACGTGCACCTCGGCGATCCGCCGGCGCCCCGAGCGGTCCCGCACCACGTGCAGCACCGCCGAGAGCCCGGCGCCCAACTGGCTGTGCAGGGCGGCCCGGTCGAGTCCCGCCGCCGTCCCCAGGGCCTCCAGCCGGGCCGGCACGTCGGCCGCCGTGTTGGCGTGGACCGTCCCGCAGCCGCCTTCGTGGCCGGTGTTGAGGGCGGCGAGCAGATCGACCGCCTCCGGCCCGCGGACCTCACCCACGACCAGCCGGTCCGGCCGCATCCGCAGCGCCTGCCGCACCAGGTCCCGAAGGGTCACGAGCCCCGCCCCCTCCTGGTTGGGCGGGCGTGCCTCCAGGCGCACCACATGCGGGTGGTCGGGGCGCAGTTCCGCGGAGTCCTCGGCGATGACGATCCGCTCCCGTTCGCCCACCAGGCCGAGCAGCGTGGAGAGCAGGGTCGTCTTGCCGGAGCCCGTGCCGCCGCTGACGAGGAACGAGACGCGGGCCTCGACCAGCGCCCGCAGCAGCGGCTCCCCGCCGGGTGGGACCGTGCCTGCCTCGGTCAGCTCCGCCACGGAGAAGGCCCTCGGCCGCACCACCCGCAGCGAGAGACAGGTGGAGCCGACCGCGACCGGTGGCAGTACGGCGTGCATGCGGGTGCCGTCCGGCAGCCGGGCGTCCACCCAGGGCCGGGCGTCGTCCAGGCGTCGGCCGGCCACGGCCGCGAGCCGCTGCGCCAGTCTCCGTACGGCCGCGGCGTCCGGGAAGGTCACCCCGGTCGGTTCGAGTCCGGCGCCGCGGTCCACCCAGACCCGGTCGGGTGCCGACACCAGGACGTCGGTGACCCGGGGGTCGGCGAGCAGCGGCTCCAGCGGACCGCTGCCGATGAGCTCGCATCGCAACTCCTCGGCGGCGCCGAGCACTTCCGCGTCGCCGAGCAGCCGGCCCTGGGCGCGCAGCGCCGCCGCGACGCGGGCCGGGGTCGGTTCGGCGCCGCTCTCTGCGAGCCGCTGCCGCACGGCGTCGAGCAGCCCCGCGCCGCTCATGCCGCACGCTCCGGGGCGAGCACGCGCTCCCAGAAGGCGGTACAGAAGCGGCCGAGTCCGCCGCGGGCGTCGGCACCGGGCGGCGGTCCGCCGTCCCCGGCAGCCGAGAGCCCTTCTTCCACCGGGAGTTCACCGACGAGGGGCAGCCGCAGGGCGTCGGCGATCCACCATTCGTCGAGCCCGGGCGCGTACGGCCCGCGGACGACGGTGCGCAGGTCACGGAGCACCGTGCCGACCGCTCCGGCCACCCGGTGGGCGGCGGCGACGGCCCGCAGTTCGCCCGGGACCAGCAGCAGCCCGACGTCGAGCTGGGCGAGCGCCTGGGTGACCGCGCCGTCGACATGGCGGGGCAGGTCGACCACGACGACTCCGCCGCGCCTGCGGGCGGCGGCGAGCACCGAGCGCATGGCCTCGGGCGGCACCCGCACCGGATCCCCACGGTCCCAGCTGAGGACGCGCACGCCCCGGACGGAGGGCAGCGACTCCTCCAGGGCGGCGCCTGCCACGCGCCCCTTCGAGGCGGCGAAGTCGGGCCAGCGTCGGCCCTCGACTCGTTCGCCGCCGAGCAGCACGTCGAGTCCGCCGCCGAGCGGATCGCCGTCGACGAGCAGGGTGCGCTCCCCGGCCCGCGCGGCGGCGAGCGCCAGGGCGCAGGAGAGGGTGGAGGCGCCTGCGCCACCGCGTCCGCCGACGACGCCCACGGTGAGGGCCTGCCGGCCGGTGCCTTCGGCGGCGTCGGCGATCAGGTCGACGAGCCGGTTCTCCTCGCCGGGCAGGGTCAGGACGCCTTCGGCCCCGATCTCGACGGCGCGCCTCCATACGCCGGGGTCGTCGGCTTCCCTGTGGACGAGCAGCACGCCGGGCCGGCGGGTGGCGCCCCGGCAGCGGGCCGCCGCGTCGTCGCCGACGAGGACGAGCGGTGGGTCGGTCCAGCCGGGCCGGCGCTCGGGCACGGTGTGGTGCACGTCGGGCTCGGCGCCGGCGGCGGCGCACAGCCGCAGCAGGTCGTCGAGGAGCACCAGGTCCTCGGTGACGATCAGCGGCCGGGCCTGCCGCACCCCTTCCTCACCCGCACGCGGGCCCACGCCCCCACGCGGGCCCACGCCCGCACGCAGGCCCAAGCCCGCCCCCGCGCCCGCCTCCGGGCCTGGGCCCGCGTCCATGCCCGAGCCGGTGCCCAGGCGGGCGGTGGACCCGCCTCGAACCGGCCTTCCGGAAGCCTTCGATCCGTGCACGGCGCACACTCCTCACGTGATTCCAGCGGTCCGCGAACTTCGCGGCCGGAATCACCGTGCAGCCGTCTCGGAAATCTTGTGGATCTTGCTCAAAAACTGTGGATAACCCGCCGCATGTGAATAACTTCGCCACCCAAACAGGGACTGTCCGGAGAGCAGTCCGGCGACTACGCTGTGTGACGAAATGGCATGGCGGGCGGCTGCCCGGGCGACGCCGGGGCGCGAGCTGGAAGGAGGGGCGGGCATGCCGGTTCGACGACCGAAAACGGGTCCGGACATGCGACGACCCCCGCCGGGGGGGAGAGCGGGGGTCGTCTCTCCGGCCGACTCGGGGGGGGAGGAGCCGGACCGGGTTAGCACGGTCGCGAACGATCCGTGACTTCCATGGTGTACCCGAGAGCCTTCTCAGGCAAACCCACGCGCCCCAGCGTACGCCGAATGGCGGGCACCTATGCTCGGGCTCGTGGAAAACCACTCGATGCCGCGCGCAGCCGCCTTCTTTGACCTGGACAAGACGGTCATTGCGAAGTCCTCGACGCTGACCTTCAGCAAGTCCTTCTACCGGGGCGGGCTGATCAGCCGCCGTGCCGCGCTGCGGACGGCCTACATCCAGTTCGTGTTCCTGGCCGGGGGAGCCGATCACGACCAGATGGAGCGGATGCGCGAATATCTTTCCGCGCTCTGCAAAGGCTGGAACGTCGCGCTGGTCAAGGAGCTCGTGGCCGAGACCCTGCACGATCTGATCGATCCGATCATCTACGACGAGGCGGCCTCCCTCATCGAGGACCACCACGCGGCCGGCCGCGACGTCGTGATCGTCTCGACATCCGGGGCCGAGGTCGTCGAGCCGATCGGCGAGATGCTCGGCGCCGACCGGGTGGTCGCCACCCGGATGGTGGTCGGCGACGACGGCTGCTTCACCGGCGAGGTGGAGTACTACGCGTACGGGCCGACCAAGGCCGAGGCGGTGCGGGAGCTGGCCGAGTCCGAGGGGTACGACCTCTCGCGCTGCTACGCGTACAGCGACTCCGCGACCGACCTGCCGATGCTGGAGGCGGTGGGCCACCCGTACGTGGTGAACCCCGACCGGACGCTTCGGCGCGAGGCGGTCGCCCGGGACTGGCCGGTGCTCGTCTTCGACAAGCCGGTCCGGCTGAAGCAGCGGCTGCCCGAGTTCACGATGCCGCCCCGTCCGGCGATCGTCGCCGCGGCGGCGCTGGGCGCGGCGGCCGCCACCGCCGCGCTCGTCTGGTACGCCAGCCGTCGCCGGCAGGCGGCCTCGCTGACCCGGGCCGCCCAGGCCGCTTAGACCTCTCGGCCTTGCCGATCGCTTTGCCCGGATTTGAGACGAAAGCAAAGAAGCGGAGTCAGCACTTTCGCTTCCTCCCGGACAGGAGTAGAAAGGAATCAGGCCCGCGAGACCTAGGACATCCGAGAGGATCACCTGTTGAGCAAGTCGGCCCCACGGACCTAACGCACAGAAACCTGGCACCCACGCGACGTCGACCCTTCGATTAAGGGCCAGCCGCACCAGGCGCAGGGCAAAGTTCCCCGCCTGATGGGCACATATCGAGGACGCTTGGTAACTGGGTAGACGTGCCAGCGGCGGTACCGAAGTCTGGTACCGCCGCAACCCATGTACGGGGGCTTCTCCGCCTCCCGCACAGGACTTTCAGGCCGCGCCGCGCTGCAGCGCCTCGCAGACGGCCGTCGACTCCCGGACGCCGAGCTCCACGGCACGCCCACAGTGCGCGATCCAGGCGCCCATGCCTTCCGGGGTCCCGGACAGATATCCCTCGAAGGCCGCCAGATAGGCCGCCCGCCCCAGCTCCGCATGGCCGACCTCGGCAGGGCAGATCGCCTTGGGGTCGAGGCCGCTGCCGATCAGCACGATCCGCTCCGCCGCCCGCGCGATCAGGCCGTTGTGCGAGGTGAAGGGGCGCAGGGCGAGGAGTTCGCCGTGCACGACGGCGGCGGTGACCAGGGCCGGGGCGTCGCCGCCCGCGATGATCAGCTCCGCCAGCCCGTCGAGCCGGGCCGAGACCTCCGCGGGAGTCGGCAGCGGCGCCTCGATCAGCGGCTCGTCCACCGGCTCGCCCGCCTGGCGCGGCCGGCCCGTGGAGTCGAGCGGCTCGCCCTCGGCGACCAGGTGCAGCCGGGCCAGCACCCGTACCGGCGACTGGCGCCAGATGGACAGCAGCTGCCCGCACTCGGCGGTCAGCCGCAGGGCCGCGCCGACCGTGCGGGCCTCCGGGTCGGCACTGAAGTCGGTACGCCGGCGAACCTCCTCCAGGGCCCAGTCGGCACCCGCGAGCGCGGCCGAGCCGCGCGAGCCGCGCAGCGCCGCCTCGGAGGTGATCTCGTTGCTGCGACGGCGCATCACACGGTGGCCGTAGACCCGGTCGACGGCCTTGCGTACGGAGTCCACCGAGTCGGCGACGCCCGGCAGGGAGCCGAGGGCGGCCAGGGGGTCAGAGGCGTGCGTACTCATAAGTAGGGAGGCTACGCGCCCGGCGGGCCCGCCCCACCTTTGAGTGGTGTTCTTCACGCATCTCGACCACGAACCGCAGTCATGCCACTACGCTAGGTGAACATGAAGATCGCTTTCGTGGGGAAGGGCGGCAGCGGCAAGACCACGCTGTCCTCGCTCTTCATCCGACACCTCGCCGCCGCCGGAGCCCCGGTCGTCGCGGTCGACGCCGACATCAACCAGCACCTCGGGGCGGCGCTCGGCCTCTCCGACGAGGAGGCCGCCGCGCTGCCCGCGATGGGGGCGCACCTGCCGCTCATCAAGGAGTACCTGCGGGGTGACAACCCGCGGATCGCCTCCGCCGACTCGATGATCAAGACGACGCCGCCCGGGCAGGGTTCGCGACTGCTCCGGGTCCGCGAGGACAACCCCATCTACGCGGCCTGCGCCCGGCCCGTGTGGCTCGACGGCGACGAGATCCGGCTGATGGCGACGGGCCCGTTCACCGAGTCGGACCTCGGCGTGGCCTGCTACCACTCGAAGGTCGGCGCGGTGGAGCTGTGCCTGAACCACCTGGTGGACGGCCCGGACGAGTACGTGGTCGTCGACATGACCGCGGGCTCCGACTCCTTCGCCTCCGGCATGTTCACCCGCTTCGACATGACCTTCCTGGTCGCCGAGCCGACCCGCAAGGGCGTCTCCGTCTACCGCCAGTACAAGGAGTACGCGCGGGACTTCGGGGTGGCGCTCAAGGTCGTCGGCAACAAGGTGCAGGGCGAGGACGACGTCGACTTCCTGCGCTCCGAGGTCGGCGACGACCTCCTGGTCACGGTCGGCCACTCCGACTGGGTCCGCGCCATGGAGAAGGGTCGCCCGCCCCGCTTCGACCTCCTGGAGCCCGCCAACCGCACGGCCCTGCGCACCCTCCGGAACGCGGCGGACGACTCGTACGCCCACCGTGACTGGGAGCGCTACACCCGGCAGATGGTGCACTTCCACCTCCGCAACGCGGAGAGCTGGGGCAACGCCAAGACGGGGGCCGACCTGGCGGCGCAGGTCGACCCCGGGTTCGTGCTGTCGGAAGGGCTCACCCTGTCCGAAGAGTTCGGCCTCGCCGAAGGGCTCAGTGTCGTGCAGCCGGCTTGACCGGAGCGGCGGCCGGGGCGCCGGCGGGAGCGGCCGGCTGGGGGGCCAGGAAGGACTGCCAGCCGCCCCGCGGGGCCTCGCCGACCTTCAGGGTGCGCATCTTGGCGATGACGGCGGGGTCCTGGGCGTCGAGCCAGTCGGCGAGCTGGCGGAAGGAGACGCACTTGACGTCCTTCTGCACGCAGACCGTGGCGATGGTGTTCTCGACGGCCCGCATGTACGTGCCGCCGTTCCAGGACTCGAAGTGGTTGCCGATGATCAGCGGCGCCCGGTTGCCCCGGTACGAGCGCTCGAAGGCCTGCACGAGGCCGTCGCGCATCTGGTTGCCCCAGTACTCGTGCTGCGACGGGTCACCCTGCGTCGTACCGGACTGGTTGACCAGGAAGTTGTAGTCCATCGACAGCGTCTGGAAGGCGCGGCCGGGGACCGGCACGAGCTGCATCGACAGATCCCACAGGCCGCGGTCCTTCTTGGGCCAGATCTGGTCGTTGACGCCGCTGGTGTCGTAGCGGAAGCCCATCTGGGAGGCCGCCTTGACGAAGTTCTCGCGGCCTTCCAGGCAGGGCGTGCGGGCGCCGACGAGCTCCTTGTCGTAGTCGAACGGGAGCGGCTGCTCCGCCTTCAGGCCGGCGTTGGTCTTCCAGTGCTTGACGAAGGACTTGGCCTGGTTGATCTCGCTCTTCCACTCGTCGACCGACCAGGTGCCCACGCCTCCGTCCTTGCCGCAGAAGTGGCCGTTGAAGTGGGTGCCGATCTCGTTGCCCTCCTCCCACGCGCCGCGGAGCTGCCGCACGGTGTCACGGATGCCCTCGAGGTCGTTGAAGCCGATGTCGGAGCGGCCCGGGGAGTGCTGCGGCGGGTCGTAGAGGTCGCGCTTCTCCTCCGGCAGCAGGTACACGCCGCTGAGGAAGTACGTCATCGTCGCGCCGTACTGCTTGCCCACCTTGCGGAAGTGGGAGAAGAGCTTCTGGCTGTCCTCGCCCGCGCCGTCCCAGGAGAACACCACGAACTGCGGCGGCACCTGACCGGGCTTCAGGCGCTGCCAGACCGGCTGGTGCGGCTGGGCGCCGGTGAAGGCGGTGGAACCGTCGCCGATCAACCGGACCGCGCTCTGCGGGGCCGCGGCAGCGCCCTTCTTCGCGGGGCCCGCACCCGGAGCGCCCTTCGGGGCGGAACCTCCCGAGCCGGAGCAGCCGGCCAGGCCTGCCGTCAGGGCGACGGCGAGGGCTCCGACGGCGAGCACCCTCCGCTGGGCAGTGGTCCCTCTTCCGGCGCTTCTCCCGGCGGTTGCCATGTGGCCCACCTCTCCTCGGATCCTCGGATTTCCGTACAAGCGGCGCAAACCTCGCACCCGGTCGGCCGGGGAGCCACAACGACAAGCGGCATGCCTACGTTCTGTCACCGGAACCGGTGAATCATTGCCCTGTTTGCCCCGAAAATCATGCCAGAGTCTTTACTCTCCATTACTATCCATTTACTGAGCGTTGATCGGTGTCCCCGCCACTGCCACGGAGGAGACGGGAACATGACCCTCTACCGCCCCACCCGACCGACCACCCGGCCCCGCCTCCAGCGACCCCACAGTCCGCCGGACGGCGACCGCCGCCGCTTCCGGGTCGCAGGCGCGGACCTCTCCGCGTCCGTCGCCGTCTTCCTGATCGCGCTGCCGCTCTCGCTCGGCATCGCCCTCGCCACCGGAGCCCCGCTCCAGGCCGGTCTGGTCGCCGCCGCGGTCGGCGGCATCGTGGCCGGCCGGCTCGGTGGATCGCCGCTCCAGGTCAGCGGCCCGGCCGCCGGACTGACCGTGGTCACGGCCGAGTTGATCCAGCGCTACGGCTGGCGCACCACCTGCGCCATCACGGTCCTCGCCGGACTCACTCAACTGGGCCTGGCCGCCCTGCGAGTGGCCCGGTCCGCCCTCGCCGTCTCGCCCGCCATCGTGCACGGGATGCTCGCGGGCATCGGCGTCACCATCGCCCTCGCCCAGCTCCACATCGTGCTCGGCGGCACCCCCCAGAGCTCCACCGTCGACAACGCCGCCGGCCTGCCGGACCAGCTGGCCCACGCGTCCGGCGCCGCGCTCGTCGTCAGCGCCCTCACTGTCGCGCTGCTGCTCCTCTGGCCGCGCCTGCCTGGCCGTACGGGACGGCTGCTGCGGACGGCCCCTGCCGCGCTGGTCGCGGTGGGCGCCGCCACGGCGCTCGCCGCGCTCGCGGGGCTCGGTGTGCCGCGGGTCGACCTGCCGTCGTGGAGCAGCCACGCGCTGCCCGGGCTGCCGGACGGCCCGGTCCTCGGGATCGCGGCCGGAGTGCTGACGATCACGCTGGTCACCAGCGTGCAGTCGCTGCTCTCCGCCGTCGCCGTCGACAAGCTGGCCGCCAAGCGCGCCGCCGCCACGGGGACCACCGACGCCCCCGCGGCCGCCCGCACCCGACTCGACCGCGAACTCGCGGGTCAGGGCGCGGCGAACATCGTGTCCGGTGCGCTCGGCGGGCTTCCGGTCGCCGGGGTCGCGGTGCGCAGCGTGGCGAACGTGTCGGCCGGGGCCGTGAGCCGCAACTCGGCGATACTGCACGGCGTCTGGGTCGTACTCGCCGCCCTCTTCCTCGTCCCGGTCCTCGAACTCATCCCGCTGCCCGCGCTGGCCGCCCTCGTGATGGTCGTCGGCGTGCAGATGGTCAGCATCACGCACATCAGGGCCGTCACCCGTCATCGTGAAGTCCTGGTCTACGCGGTGACGCTGGCGGGAGTGGTGTTCCTCGGGATCCTGGAGGGCGTGGGCCTCGGAGTCGCGGTGGCGGTGGCCGTCGCGATGCAGCGACTGGCCCGCACCCGGATCACCCGGGAGGAGCGGGACGGGCGGCATCTCGTCCGGATCCGCGGTCAGTTGACCTTCCTCGCCGTGCCGCGGCTGAGCCGGGCCCTTCACCAGATCCCCGCGGGCGCCGACGCCGTCGTGGAGCTGGACGGCTCGTTCATGGACCACGCGGCGTACGAGACGCTGCACGACTGGCAGACCTCACATCTGGCGCACGGCGGCACGGTGCGGACCACTGGGCCCGGCGGCGGACTGATTGTCGAGAGAGCGCCCGCCCCGGGTGGCGGTGCCACGGGCGCCGGCTCCTCTGCCGCGCACTCCTGCTGCCACCCTTGGACGCCGTGGCGCAACCACCAGTGCGGCGAGGTGCAGCCGGCCGGCGAGACCCGGAGCGGCACCGGGCACCGGCTGGCGACCGGTATCGGCGCGTTCCAGCGGGACACCGCGCCGCTGGTCAGGGACGAGCTGGCGCGGCTGGCCCGGGAGGGGCAGCGGCCTTCGCAGCTCTTCCTGACCTGCGCCGACTCCCGGCTCGTCACGAGCATGATCACGTCCAGCGGTCCGGGCGACCTGTTCACCGTGCGCAATGTGGGCAATCTGGTGCCGCTGCCCGGCGAGGAGAGCGGGGACGACTCGGTGGCGGCCGCGATCGAGTACGCGGTGGAGGTGCTGCGGGTCGAGTCGATCACGGTCTGCGGACACTCCGGCTGCGGCGCGATGCAGGCCCTGCTGGGCGGCGCCGCCGACGACCCGTCGACCCCGCTGCGGCGCTGGCTGCGGCACGGCCGGCCGAGCCTGGAGCGGATGGCGAGCCGGCGCCACGCCTGGGCCCGGATCTCCGGGCGGCTGCCGGCGGACGAGGTCGAGCAGCTGTGCCTGACCAACGTGGTGCAGCAGCTGGAGCATCTGCGGCGGCACGAGTCGGTGGCGCGGCGGCTCGCCGAGGGCACCCTGACCCTGCACGGGATGTACTTCCACGTGGGCGAGGCCCAGGCGTATCTGCTCGCCGGCACGGACGAGGTGCACAGCTATGACGACGTGTTCAACCATGTGCCACCCGCGCCGAAAACGCGGAAGGCCGCCGCACCGGAGCCGACGGTCCCCGTCCTGGAGGTGGCCCGGGCGTCATGAGCCGGCGCGGGTCCTGCCCCGCGCTCGCTGAACCTTCCGTTCCGTTCGTCCGTGCAATGGTGTGACGCCCGCTCCCTTCCGCTCGGGGAGCGGGCGTCACCTCCACGTACCCCCCTCACAGGTCTAAACCAATTACCCGGAGGCTCTTGTCACCCGGGCATCCGCCTGATGAGCTATGACGCGGGACACACAGGCACATAGGACGCCCTGGGAAAGGGAGATGTCGTGAGCAACGAATCCTTGGCCAATCTGCTCAAGGAAGAGCGCCGCTTCGCGCCGCCCGCCGAACTGGCAGCGAACGCCAACGTGACGGCGGAGGCGTACGAGCAGGCCAAGGCGGACAGGCTGGGCTTCTGGGCCGAGCAGGCCAGGCGGCTCAGCTGGGCCACCGCGCCGACCGAGACCCTCGACTGGTCGAATCCGCCGTTCGCCAAGTGGTTCGCCGACGGGGAGCTGAACGTCGCGTACAACTGCGTCGACCGGCACGTCGAGGCCGGCCACGGCGACCGGGTGGCCATCCACTTCGAGGGCGAGCCCGGCGACAGCCGCGCCATCACCTACGCCGAGCTCAAGGACGAGGTGTCCAGGGCGGCCAACGCCCTCACCGAACTCGGTGTCACCAAGGGCGACCGCGTGGCGGTCTACCTCCCGATGATCCCCGAGGCCGTCGTCTCGATGCTCGCCTGCGCGCGCATCGGCGCCGCCCACTCGGTGGTCTTCGGCGGCTTCTCGGCCGACGCCATCGCCACCCGCATCGAGGACGCCGACGCCAAGCTCGTCATCACCGCCGACGGCGGCTACCGCCGGGGCAAGCCGAGCGCGCTCAAGCCCGCCGTCGACGAGGCGCTCGACCGGGTCGACCGGGTGCGGAACGTGCTGGTCGTGCGGCGCACCGGGCAGGACGTGGCCTGGACCGAGGGCCGGGACGTGTGGTGGGACGACATCGTGGCCCGCCAGTCCGCCGAGCACACCCCCGAGGCGTTCGAGGCCGAGCACCCGCTCTTCATCCTGTACACCTCCGGCACGACCGGTAAGCCGAAGGGCATCCTGCACACCTCCGGCGGCTACCTCACCCAGGCCGCGTACACCCACCACGCCGTCTTCGACCTCAAGCCGGAGACCGACGTCTTCTGGTGCACCGCCGACATCGGCTGGGTCACCGGCCACTCGTACATCACGTACGGCCCGCTGGCCAACGGCGCAACGCAGGTCATGTACGAGGGCACGCCGGACACCCCGCACCAGGGCCGGTTCTGGGAGATCGTGCAGAAGTACGGCGTCACGATCCTCTACACGGCGCCGACCGCGATCCGTACGTTCATGAAGTGGGGCGACGACATCCCCGCCAAGTTCGACCTGTCGTCGCTGCGGATCCTGGGGTCGGTCGGCGAGCCGATCAACCCCGAGGCGTGGATCTGGTACCGCAAGAACATCGGCGCCGACAGCTGCCCGATCGTGGACACCTGGTGGCAGACCGAGACCGGCGCGATGATGATCTCGCCGCTGCCCGGCGTCACCGAGACCAAGCCCGGCTCCGCGCAGCGCCCGCTGCCCGGCATCTCCGCCACCGTCGTCGACGACGAGGCGAACGAGGTGCCGAACGGGGGCGGCGGCTACCTGGTCCTCACCGAGCCGTGGCCGGCGATGCTCCGCACCATCTGGGGCGACGACCAGCGCTTCATCGACACCTACTGGTCCCGCTTCGAGGGCAAGTACTTCGCCGGCGACGGCGCCAAGAAGGACGACGACGGCGACATCTGGCTGCTCGGCCGGGTCGACGACGTCATGCTCGTCTCGGGCCACAACATCTCCACCACCGAGGTCGAGTCCGCGCTGGTCTCCCACCCGTCCGTCGCCGAGGCCGCCGTGGTCGGCGCCGCCGACGAGACGACCGGCCAGGCGATCGTCGCCTTCGTGATCCTGCGCGGCACGGCGAGCGAGGACGACGCCCTCGTCGCCGAGCTGCGCAACCACGTGGGCGCGACCCTCGGCCCGATCGCCAAGCCGAAGCGGATCCTGCCGGTGGCGGAGCTGCCGAAGACCCGCTCGGGCAAGATCATGCGCCGGCTTCTTCGCGACGTCGCCGAGAACCGCGAGCTGGGCGACGTCACGACGCTGACGGACTCGTCGGTCATGGACCTCATCCAGAGCAAGCTGCCGGCCGCCCCGAGCGAGGACTGAGCGGCGGACTGAGCCACTGAAGCGCAGGTGGGCGCCTGTCCCGGAGCATCCGGGACAGGCGCCCTCGCGTTGTCCACAGGCGGTTGTCCACAGGGGGTGCTGGTATCCCCATACGCACCTAAAGTGAAGATCACCGGACACCACCGGAGCATCTTTAGGTAAAGTAAGGGTTTACAAGGTGCGCCGGGAAGTCTGGTCGGCAAGTGCTCTGTGCTGCCCACCGACCGGAGGTTCGCCCCGTGCCCGCGCCCACGACCGCGTCCAAGCCCGCCAACGACCGCAGGTTCCTCGGCCGCCTGTCGCTGCCCGAGCGCCGGTTCGTCGCCGACGCGCTGCGCACCGAGACCGTCGGCGGCGTGCTGCTCCTGGTCGCTGCCATCGCCGCGCTCGTCTGGGCCAACTCCCCGCTCAAGGACGCCTACGCGGCGATACGGGACTTCCACATCGGCCCGGCCGCCCTCGGGCTCGACCTGTCGGTCCAGCACTGGGCCGCGGACGGGCTGCTCGCCATCTTCTTCTTCGTGGCCGGCATCGAGCTCAAGCGCGAACTGGTCGCGGGCGAGCTGCGCGATCCCAAGGCCGCCGCGCTGCCCGTCATCGCCGCGATATGCGGCATGGCCGTACCCGCCCTGGTCTACACGGTGGTCAACGTGGCAGGCGGCGGCGACCTCGGGGGCTGGGCGGTGCCCACGGCCACGGACATCGCCTTCGCGCTCGCCGTCCTCGCCGTGATCGGCACCTCGCTGCCCTCGGCGCTGCGGGCCTTCCTGCTCACGCTGGCCGTGGTCGACGACCTGTTCGCCATCCTGATCATCGCGGTCTTCTTCACCGGCGAACTGAACTTCGCGGCCCTCGGCGGCGCCGTCGTCGGCCTGGCCGTCTTCTGGCTGCTGCTGCGCAAGGGCGTCCGCGGCTGGTACGTGTACGTGCCGCTGGCCCTGATCATCTGGGGCCTGATGTACAACAGCGGCGTCCACGCCACCATCGCCGGTGTCGCCATGGGCCTGATGCTGCGCTGCACCACCCGGGAGGGCGAGGAGCACTCCCCCGGCGAGCACATCGAGCACCTGGTGCGGCCGGTCTCCGCCGGTCTGGCCGTGCCGCTGTTCGCGCTGTTCTCGGCTGGGGTGACGATCTCCGGCAAGGCCGTCGGTGACGTCTTCACCCAGCCCGTGACGCTCGGCGTCGTACTCGGGCTCGTGGTCGGCAAGGCGGTCGGCATCTTCGGCGGCACCTGGCTCGCCGCCCGCTTCACCCGGGCCTCGCTCAACCCCGACCTGGCCTGGCCTGACGTCTTCGCCGTCGCCTCGCTCGCCGGCATCGGCTTCACCGTCTCGCTCCTCATCGGCGAGCTGGCCTTCGCGGGCGACCCCGTCGTCACCGACGAGGTCAAGGCGGCCGTCCTCATCGGCTCGCTGATAGCCGCCACGCTCGCCTCGGTGCTGCTGAAGCTGCGGGTGCGCAAGTACCAGGCGCTGTGCGCCGAGGAGGAGCGTGACGAGGACCACGACGGCATCCCCGACGTGTACGAGGAGGACAACCCGGAGTACCACCTGAGGATGGCCGAGATCTACGAGCGGAAGGCCGCCGAACATCGTGAGCGCGCCCAACTGGCGGGGGCATCGCGCGATGAGGCCGACCGTCCGGCATGATCTGAGAGCCACTATCCGGCCCGTAAGGGGAGAAGAGGGAGCAGCCATGAGCGACCCGTTCGACGGAACCGAGCGCAGCCTCGGCCAGCTGGTCGCCTCGGCGACCGCCGAGATGTCCGCACTGGTGCACGACGAGATCGCCCTGGCCAAGGCCGAGATCCGCCAGGACGTCAAGCGCGGTGGGATCGGCGCGATCCTCGGCATCGGCGCACTGGTGGTGCTGCTGTTCTCGCTGCCGATGCTGAGCTTCGCGCTCGCCTACGCCATCAACACCTGGACCGGCGGGCACAACGGCAACGGCGGCTGGAACCTGCTCTGGTGCTTCCTGCTCTCCTTCGCCGCGAACGTGCTGTTCGCCGGGCTGCTCGGGGCCGTCGCGGTCGCCAAGTTCAAGAAGGTGAAGCCGCCGAAGAAGTCCATCGCCTCGGCCAAGGAGACCGCGGCGATCATGCAGAACGTCAAGCCGCATCCGCGCTCCGAGCCGGCCGGCGCGGACCTGGTCGCCCTGGACAAGGGCGAGTCTGTGGCACGCTCGTCCGCATGACCGTCCCTGAGAGCAGCAGCGCCAACGGCGGAAGCCCGGTCCGCATCGACGGACCGTGGACGCACCGCGACGTGGCGGCCAACGGTGCCCGTTTCCACATCGCCGAGATGGGCGACGGCCCGCTCGTGCTGCTGCTCCACGGCTTCCCGCAGTTCTGGTGGACCTGGCGGCACCAGCTGCCGGCCCTCGCGGAGGCCGGGTTCCGGGCCGTGGCGATGGACCTGCGGGGCGTGGGCGGCAGCGACCGCACGCCCCGGGGCTACGACCCGGCCAACCTGGCCCTCGACATCACCGGCGTGGTCCGCTCGCTGGGCGAGCCGGACGCGGCGCTCGTCGGCCACGACCTGGGCGGCTATCTCGCCTGGACGGCCGCCGTCATGCGGCCCAAGCTGGTGCGCCGGCTGGTGGTCTCCTCGATGCCGCACCCGCGCCGCTGGCGCTCGGCGATGCTCTCCGACTTCTCCCAGTCGCGCGCCGGCTCGCATGTGTGGGGCTTCCAGCGACCGTGGCTGCCGGAGCGTCAGCTCGTCGCCGACGACGCGGCGCTCGTGGGGAAGCTCATCGAGGAGTGGTCGGGCCCGCATCCCCGGTCGGCCGCCGACGAGGAGGCCCTGGCGGTCTACCGGCGGGCCATGTGCATCCCGTCGACCGCGCACTGCTCGATCGAGCCGTACCGCTGGATGGTGCGCTCCCTCGCGCGGCCCGACGGCATCCAGTTCAACCGGCGCATGAAGCGGCCGGTGCGGGTGCCCACGCTGCATCTGCACGGATCGCTCGACCCGGTGATGCGCACCCGCAGCGCGGCGGGCTCCGGGGAGTACGTGGAGGCCCCGTACCGCTGGCGGCTCTTCGACGGGCTGGGGCACTTCCCGCACGAGGAGGACCCGGCCGCGTTCACCACGGAGCTCGTCAACTGGCTGAAGGACCCCGAGCCGGACCGCTGACGGGCTGTCGACGGGCCGCTGACGGTCCGTCGACGGCCGGCCGCCCGGTGATGGCGCACAGGCGTCTGCCGAACTGCCATGTGCCTCGCGCATACGCCAATTGGCGGGCCCCGGGGCGGTTACCGACCTTGGGCCCCGGGCAGACGTCCCGGTATGGGCTGGACGCACGACTACGGTGACACAGCACGCGACCGACGCTCGATGGGCGGCTCCGGCGCCCCTGAGCGGGGCGGCACGCAGGACCAGGGCCACGCGCACACCGCGCCGGCCGTGGGGATCTCGCGCATCCTGCGCCGCCGGGCCCGATGGGTCTCGGCCCGGCTGCGCCACACCCGTACGTAGCGGGAAGCCCCGTACGTCACACCACACACCACCGCCCGCGGCGCGTTACAGCGCGCAGCCCTGGCTGTCGACCTGCTGGTTGGCAGCGCGGCCCTGGGCGATGTCCTGCCGGATCTCGTCGACCGTGAGCGCGTATCCGGTGTTGGCGTCGTCGAGGGAGCGGGCGAAGATCACGCCGGACACCTTGCCGTCCTCGGTGAGGAGCGGTCCGCCGGAGTTGCCCTGACGGACCGTCGCATACAGCGAGTACACGTCCCTGCGCACCTCGCCGCGGTGGTAGATGTCGGGTCCGTTGGCGGTGATCCGGCCGCGGACGCGGGCGGAGCGCACGTCGTACGCGCCGTTCTCCGGGAAGCCGGCCACGATGGCGTTGTCGCCGCTGCGCGCGTCCTGGTCGGTGAACTGGAGCGGCCGGGCGTCCAGGTCGGGCACGTCGAGGACGGCGATGTCGCGCTTCCAGTCGTAGAGCACGACCTTGGCGTCGTAGAGCTTGCCCTCGCCGCCGATCTGCACGGTCGGCTCATCGACGCCGCCGACGACATGGGCGTTGGTCATCACCCGGCGGTCGGCGAAGACGAAGCCGGAGCCTTCGAGCACCTTGCCGCAACTGGGCGCGGTGCCGACGACCTTGACGACGGAGCGCTTGGCACGGTCGGCGACGGGGCTGTGGGCGAGCGCCGGATCCGGCGGCCTGACCTCGGTGATGGGCTCGTTGGCGAAGGGGCTGAAGACCTGCGGGAAGCCGTTCTGGGCGAGCGCCGAGGTGAAGTCGGAGAACCAGCCGGGCGCCTGATCCGGCATCACCCGGGACACCCCGAGCAGCACCTTGGAGTTGCGGACCTGCTTGCCGATGGTCGGCATGACAGTGCCGGCGAGCGCGGAGCCGATCAGCCAGGCCACGAGGAGCATCGCGACGACGTTCACGAGCGCGCCGCCGGTCGCGTCCAGGGCGCGCGCCGGCGTCCACGTGATGTGCCGGCGCAGTCTGCTTCCCAGGTGGGTGGTGAAGGCCTGGCCGACGGAGGCGCAGACGATGACCACCATCACGAAGACCCCGGTGGCCACGGTGGAGACCTCGCTGTGGTCGGTCAGCTGGTTCCAGATGATTGGCAGCAGCAGAACGGCGACGAGACCGCCGCCGAGGAAGCCGATCACCGAGAGGATGCCGACGACGAAGCCCTGGCGGTAGCCGATGATCGCGAACCACACGGCGAGGAGCAGCAACAGGATGTCCAGCACGTTCACCGTCAAGAGCCTCGCAGATTCGTCTTCGGTCGCCCGGGGGCCAGCCTGTCATGCCCTCCAGTCGAGCGGGACCTTCCTGGAGCGGTCCCAAGGCTGCTCCCAGCCCGCGTAGTGCAGCAGCCGGTCGATCACTCCGGCGGTGAAACCCCAGACCAGAGCCGATGCGACGAGGAATGCGGGCCCTTCGTGGCCGAGCGGGTGAACGGCCATGGCGCGGTTCGCGGGGTCCGTGAGATCCGCCACGGGGACGGTGAAGACCCGGGCGGTCTCGGCGGGGTCGACGACCCCGACGGGGCTGGGGTGGCGCCACCAGCCGAGCACGGGGGTGACGACGAAGCTGCTGACCGGGATGTAGAGCTGCGGCAGCACGCCGAAGAGCTGGACGCCGGCCGGGTCGAGCCCGGTCTCCTCCCGGGCCTCGCGCAGCGCGGCCCGGAGCAGGCCGCCGTCGGCCGGATCGCCGTCCTCGGGGTCCAGCGCGCCGCCGGGGAAGGACGGCTGGCCGGCGTGCGAGCGGAGGCTGCCGGAGCGCTCCATCAGGAGCAGCTCGGGGCCGCGGGCGCCCTCGCCGAAGAGGACGAGCACGGCGGACTGCCGCCCCGCCCCGTCCTCGGGCGGCAGGAAGCGGCTCAGCTGCTCGGGCTCGACCGTGCGGGCCGCCCGGTCGACCGGCTCCAGCCAGTCGGGCAGCCCGGCACGGTTGAGCAGGCCCCCGGTCATACCGCCGGCCACACCGCCGATCTCCTTGCCGCGGAGCTGTTCGCCCTGGAGCTCTCCGCCGCGGAGCTTGTCGCCGTGGATCTCTTCGTCGCGGATCTCTTCGCCGTGGATCTCTTCACCAGTGCGCGTCATAGGCACCCCCGTGTTTCACAACGCGGTCGGAGTCGTCGTTCGTTCCCTCATGCGCTCGGGCTCGCGCCCAGCGGGGGCGCCGGCTGCCCCGGGTAGTCCGGGGGCGGGTTGAGCCGCTGGCCCGGGAAGCCGCCCTTCTCGTACTTCAGGAGCTTCTTCGCCTTCTCCGGATCCGTCTCGCCCTCCCCGTACGAAGGGCAGAGGTGGGCGATCGGGCATGCGCCGCACGCGGGCTTGCGCGCGTGGCAGATGCGGCGGCCGTGGAAGATCACCCGGTGCGAGAGCATCGTCCACTCGCTCTTCGGGAAGATCGCGGCGACCTCGGCCTCGATCTTCACCGGGTCGTCGGACTCGGTCCACTTCCAGCGGCGCGCGAGGCGCATGAAGTGGGTGTCGACGGTGATGCCGGGCACGCCGAACGGGGTACACACTTTAGTGCCATGGGCCTGATCTGCGGTAACGCTTGCCTCACATGCGCACGCATTGCCAAGGACAACGAAGGCGGTCTTCCTGCCGACCCCCGGCAGCTTGACCATCTCCTCAAGCGTCCCGGGCACCCGTCCGTCATGGTCGTGCACGATGGCGGCAGCCATCTTCGTGATGCTTCGGGTCTTCGCCCGGAAGAAGCCCGTGGGCTTGATCAGCTCTTCAACGTCCACGGGGTCCGCCCCGGCGAGATCCGCGGGCTTCGGGTACTTCGCGAACAGGCGTGGCGTCGTCTGGTTCACGCGAAGGTCTGTGGTCTGGGCGGAGAGCACCGTTGCAACCAGAAGTTCCCAGGCGTTCCGGAAGTCCAGCTCACAATGCGCGTAGGGGTAGGTCTCCCCAAGGATGCGGTTGATCTTGAACGCCCGACGCTTGAGCGCTAGCGGGGTTTCTGGCCGTTGGCTCACCATGGCGCCCAGCCTACGGTTCAGCGATGACAGAGACCGCGAAAAGCCCCGCCCGGCCACCTGAGAGGGGTGGCTACCGGACGGGGCAGGCTCGAGGGGCTTTGCTGGGGGCTAGAAGCGCGTCTCCAGCTCCCCGGCGATCGGCCCGGGGGTCAGAGCCGCCGCGTGCTCAGGGCAGGCGTACAGGGTTGTTCCGGGGCCGCTCGTGCTCGGGATGTCCCGGACGGGCACGGGGGCCTTCGTGTTCGTCTTACAGACCACGCACAGGGCGACGTGTCCGAAGCTGGGCCGGAGGGTCAGCCCGTCGCGGGTCACGCGGTCACCGCCACGGCGAAGGCGGAGGCCGGGAAGGGGGCTCCGGGATACGTGTACGGGTATTCGTCCTCCGGGGCCCCCTCCGCCAGACGAAGGGCAATACGGCGACGCAGTTGGATCAACTCCACGGCGCGGAGTTCAAGGGTGTCCTCCGCTTGCTGGCGGAACAGTGCTGCCGCCTCTTCCTTGCTCGGGCTCCGCCACGGGCGAGACCACGGGTTGACGGGCTCCGGCTCCGGCCCCGGCCCCGGCCCCGGCTCCGGCTCCGGCTCCGGCTCCGGCTCCGGGGTGTAGACGGGTGCGGCGTGGCGTCCATGGGCGGGCAGCAGTAGCCGCAGCGTCCACATCAGGGCACGGGCGATAGCATCGCGCATAGGTCAGTCAGCTCCTGTTAGCTGTCTCGACTTAGCCCCGGAAGACCGCGTAGGACCGGTCCGCCGGGGCGTTTCTTGTGTTCGGGGCATCACGCTAAGCCAACTCGTCTAACACGTCTACCTGTCTAACTCGTCTGCCTGTCTACGTCGCCCAAGATTGACCCGTTGTCTACGCTTCCCCCATGCCTGAGCGCCCCACGGACCCGCACGCCCCGCACGCTCCCTACATGCGGGTGCTGGACGCTCTCCTTGACGAGATCAAGGGCAAGAAGCCCGGTGACCCGATTTCGTCCGAAGCGGAGCTTTGCGCGCGGCACAAGGTTGCCCGCGAGACCGCCCGAAGGGCTGTGCGCGTCGTTCGCGAGCGTGGGCTAGTCGAAACCGTGTGGGGCAAGGGGTCCTTCGTGGCGGACCGGCAGCCGAGGTCCACCACAACGGAGTGACCCCCTAGGAGCCGCCCCCGTGTTTGGGTGACTCCACGGGCTTGAAGCTCAGGCCGTTCGGCGGTACGTCGCCCAGCTCTTCGAAGCGGTGACCAGCCGGGCGGTCCACGGGTCGGGAGCGTCGCCACCGATCTCTTCCCAGACGTTGGCGTTGGCCACGGCGAAGGCGGTCACACCAGCGGGCGGGGCGCTGTGCCACGCGGGGATCTTGCTGGCCCAGCTTTCGGCGGATTGCGGGGAGTGGCCTCCGGCCGCCATGAGCCAGATCACCCAGTACCCGGCGTCCAGCCACGCGGCCCCGCGGGTCGCCCACGCCCAGTCCACGAGCCGGGCCACGTCGTCCACGAGCACGTTGGCGTTGTTCAGGTCCGTGTGAAGCAGGAAGTCCCCGGCGAAGAAGTCGAGATCCCCCGGCTTCGCGGCGTAGTGCTCAAGGCGCTGCTCCGCCCGTCGAAGGTCGATGTCGGGACACGGGACTTCGCCCAGGCGGGCAAGAAGGGTGGCCACCTTCGGTACGTCGGGCGACTCAGGCGCGTAGTCGGCATGGTGCCCTTCAAGCGCTTCGAACCCCAGGAGGTCCCACTCCGCCGACTCGATGCGCCACCGAAGGGCCGGGGCGATTCCGCGAAGGAACGGGTTCACCTCCGCTTCCCGGCGCTGGGTCCAGACGCGCGGGTGATCCGCCCGGAGACCCTTCACGTACACGCTGCCGTGTTCCGTGAACACGCGTGCGGCGATTTCGCTGTTGAAGCCCTCCTTGGCCGGCTCCACCTTCAAGAGGGGGCCCGCGTGCGCTTCGATCTCCGCGAGCACTGCCGCCGGAAGATCTTCAAGGGCGATACGAGTTATAGCCACGAGTCCACACTTCCACACCACGAGCCGCGTGGGCCCCACGACAGGGAACACCGTGAGACCCACGCGGGTGACGTTGCCCGGGTTGGTTACCGGTAGGGGTTGTCGTCGTTGCAGCCGGGGACGGACTCGCGGGTCAGCGCGTCCACGTCCGCGATGACGAACCCGGCCGGCTCGTCCACCGGCGCCGGTACGGCAGCGGCCACGAGGGGCGACAGGGTGGCGATTCGGGCCCGCGGGGTGATCTCTACGGCTACGGCGGTCATGCCGTGACCTCCTTCATTCCGTGTTGGCAGTAGCTTGCGAGTGGTGCCTTCGCTTCCTGGTGGGCCTTCGCGAGCGGCCGGCAGACCCGACAGGTCTTCGACAGCTTGCAGCCGGAACATCCACCGGTGCGAAGCATTTGGGCGTCCGCGATTCCGGGCAGACGCAAGAGCCCATCAAGACCTTCGACCATCAGGTTGATGGGGTTGTCCCGACCGACCTTGCACATGGTTGCAAGGCCGTGCGGGTCCACGTGAAAGAACGTGTGTCCGGCGGGGCACCCGGCGAATATCTCCGACCGGTCAACCCAGCCGTCCGCCTGTTGGGCCAAGGGGTCTCCGCCGCCATCGTAGGTGGGTGAAATGGTGCCGCAGACCGTGACGGTTTCGGCGTATTCACTCGCGAGCGAGCGCATGGCCTCCGCCTCATGGGCATTATCTTTGGTGACGAGCACGGTGATTTCGAGAGGGATTCCCGCGGCCTTCGCCCCTTCGAGACCTTTCATGAACCCCTTGAACGCGCCCCGAGTGCGGGTCAGCGCTTCGAAGGCGTCTTCCGTGGCGCCGTACATGGACACCGTGACCTTGTTCGGCGGGCACTCCCGGAGAAGATCTATGTGGGAGTGGAGACGCGTGCCGTTGGTCAGGATGTCCAGCATCATCCCCGCTTCGTAGGCCATGCGGTAGAAGGCCGGGAAGTCCTGGTCAACCGTCGGCTCCCCGCCGGTGATCTGGAGCCAGACGACACCCGCGTCCCGCAGCATCGCGAGGAGCGCGCCCTTGCCCTCAAGGTCGAGACCGGAAAGAGGGCGCATCGGCAGGTAGCACATCTTGCAATTCAGGTTGCAGAACTTGTTGATCTCGTACGTGGCGCGGCTGTAGTTCAGGGCCGTCTTCGGCCGAACGATTACCGCTTCACGGCTGGGCACGCCGGTGATGTCGAGATTCCACGCCTGCCGGCAAGCCGTGACGAACCACTCCGGTGCCGGACGGTCGTCCCTAACGGCGTCCGCCAACTCCGCGTAGAAGGCGCGAGAAAGGTGCACAGCCCGTTGGCTTCCCGGCCGATATAAGGCGAACTTTTCATCCTGCGGAGTTGCAATTACCTGATGCAATGTATCTCCTCGGGGAAGGCGATGGAGCCCACCCCTGCCGGAATGTCGAATAGAAGGGGGGAGCCTCTAATTCGGCTACGTCGGCAGGGACGGAACCTATTGGGTTTCCTGCGTGCGGCCCGGGTCATGAAGGATGAAGACGCGCTTCTTGCGCCACGCCACAATCACGGCTCCGCCTCCGTGGTCGGGGGGTACCGCCCGGATACGGGCTACGTGGTGGCGATCACCAGCGTGCGGAGGCTGAAGACAGATGGCCACAGGTGCCACCCAGCCCGTGAACGGGCTCGTGCCGGGGATGCACCGCCGTGCCTGTTGGACGTGTTCCGGTTTCAACCACGCCATCGACCCGCACAAGCGCTCCGCTGCCTTCATCGCTCCATCACCGCCGTAGCAGCAACGAAGAAGCCCAAAGCTGCGGAGATCATGAACACCATGAGCGGACCCGTGAAGCGAGCAACGAAGTCGTACGAGCGCCGTAAGCGCCCCCTGGGCCGGCGCGTCTGCCGGTCCACTTCGGCGGCAGCGACCATGACCAGTCCCGGGGCGGCAGCCTCTACCGCGCGCGCCCAGTCTTCGGCTTCGCCCTCCGCGAGCATCTGAGTCCAGCCCGCTTCTAACTCCCGGCGCTCCGCTCCGGTGAAGCGGAAGACCTCTTCGGGCTTCATGCCCTCACCCGCTCCGCCTTCGCGGGCTCGAGCCCGGCCGGAAGCTCCCGCGTGGCAGGCACGAGTTCCGCGAAGTCCACGAAGGACCGGCGGAAGTTCCGGTGCCCGGTCTCCTTCATGTGCTCGCGCATCCAGTCGTCCACGGCCTCCGGGCCGTCCCAGGTACCGGACTGGGCACCGCACGCTTCTTCGTCGCCGGCCACGCACTCCGCGCTGTACTCCGGCTCACTCCCGGGGTCCTGCTGGGTGACGTACGGAACGAAGCGAAAGACACGGCTCACTCGCTTCCCCCCTCAAGCTCAGGGTCCGGGGCGAAGATCTTGCACAGAAGCTCCGCTTCACCCTCCGGGCTCCGCAGCGATGCCAGGGCTGCACGCCCCTTGAGTTCAAGGCCAAGCCGAAGCAACGCTCTTTCGGTGTAACCCGGCTCCGCGCACTTCGCGGTGGCCCAGGCGTGCGCCCGGCGCCTTCGGGGTGACAGCATCCGGACCGGCCGGGAGAACTGACCGTGGAGGCACCACCACATTTCGAGGGACACGCACGCCCAGTACAGACGAGCCCACAGCCGGCTCACGCGTGATCACCGCTCTTCGGGATCTCAGCCCAGACCACTTTGCCGGGGCTTCGCTCCGAGACGCCCCAGGCGGTGGCCAGGGCTCCCACAAGGCACATGCCGAATCCACCCTCTTCGTCACCGGCTGCCCGAACGCTGGGCTTCGTCTCCCCCCGCGCGTCGGCTACTTCAACGCGGAAGGCGTGCTCCAGCTCCGTAACCCGAAGCTCAAAGTCCCGGCCCGGCAACCGCCCGTGCCGCACAGCGTTGGACACGAGTTCCGCGGCAACGAGCGTCACCCGGTCGGAGACGGTCCCCTTGTAAGGGAAGCCCCAGCCGTCCAGTTCGAGCACAAGCAAGTGACGAGCCAACCGCGCGCCCCGCTCCGTGGAGCTGAAGCGCTGTTCCCATGTGGTCGCGGTCATGCTCACGGGGCCACCCAACCGGTGAGGTCCGGCTCCGCCATGAAGACCGTGGGCCGGTCCTCCCCTTCCGGGAGGAGACGCCAGCACTGACGAGAGCTGACCAACTCAACCAGCGGGCCAATCTCCGGCGCTGCCGGTTCTTCCGACTGCGCTACTCCGCTCGTGCACACCGTGCCCAGCTCCGTTCGCGTCGTGATCTCGCTTGCCCACTACGGAACCGCGTGACAGGGCGTGGCGGTACCGTTGCAGCGAGCCCACGTTTTTAAGGCGTTTAAGGCGCCTACCACTGCGGGGAGTTGGTGGACCATGGCGAAGGTGCCCAACGAGGGACTTCAACGTCTCTTCGATGAAACGAACTGGACGCTGAGCCAGTGCGCCCGGCAAATCAACCTTGTCGGCGCGGAGAACGGCACCCCCCTCAAGACGAATGCCTCAGCGGTGCACCACTGGTTGGGGGGCACGATCCCCCAGAAGGAAGCGGTGCGGCGCTGTGTCCTCGAAGCGCTGTCTCGCCGGTTACAGCGGCCCATCACGCACACTGAAGCTGGCTTCCCCTCTCCCGTCGCCCGTTCCTCGAGCCCCACGGATACCGTGGAAGGGATGATCGAGCTGGGGAGGTCGGACATGGACCCGTCACGAAGAGCCGTTCTCGGCGCCGGGCTCTTCTCCGTGGCGCTGACCATCCCCGGTTGGCAAGACGTGATCGGACGGGCGGAAGCCATCCAGACCGGGCGCACGTCCCGCGTCGGGATGAACGAAGTGGAAATGGTCATCGCGATGACCGAACGGATCTCGGACCTTGATGATCAGTTCGGTGGGCGCCATGCCCGTCCCATGGCCGCCACCTTCATGGTCAACACCGTGGCGCCCTACCTGCGGGCCGATGCTCCGGATGAAGTGCGCAAGGCCATGCTTTCGGCCGCTTCGGATCTCGCCTACCTCACGGGCTACATGGCCGTGGACGAAGGGCTTCACGGTCTTGCTCAGCGGTACTACGTCAAGGCTCTGGAGTTGGCCGGGGCCGCTGACGATCACCTGACGTACTGCACCACGCTCCGAGGGATGAGCGTCCAAGCAGTGGACCTAGGGCACGGCAGCAAGGCCATGGAGCTTGCCGACGCGGCTGCCGCGGCATCACCGAAGGCGGGGCCCCGGATGCTCGCCTTCCTTGCCGGTCAGCAAGCACACGCCGCCGCTCAAACCGGAGACCGCACGCACGCTCTACGGCGGCTCCGCGAAGCTGAGTCGGCTATGGAGAAAGCTGAGTCCCGGAGTCGGGCTTTCGGCTCATACGACCCGTCGTCACTGCTGTACCACGTCAGTCAGGTGCGCTACGAGCTGGGCGACGTGGCCGGGTCCATCGAAGCAATGCAACAGTCCGATCAACACCGTTTCGGTGTCTACCGGCGCGCCCGCGTACGACACCGGGCAACCCTTGCCGAACGCCAACTTCAGGTAGGCCACTTGGAGGCAGCGTGCGCCACGTGGCATCTCGCACTGGACGACTTCCCCATGGTGCAGTCAGGGCGGGCGGACGATCGGATCAAGACCATGGGCGGGCTGATCCGTCCACACCTCAAGAACTCGACCGCGCGGGAGCTGTACGAGCGGGCCCGCGGAGTTGCCCCGGCGCTCGTTGCTTGATCGCCACGCAAAGAAGCCCCGTCACCCTCTTCCGGGCAACGGGGCTTCGGCGTACCAAACGGGTGGGAGCGGGAGCCCCGGCGGAGCTGTGCCTCCTCCGTTAGCACAGCAACCACTACGCGGCGGCGCGCTCCTCCTCTTCGTCGTAGACAACCCAGGGTTCGCCGGCTGGGACGAGCCGACCCGTCTCCGCGGAGACCGTCCATTCGTGGATGCCCAACGGGTGTCCGTGCTTCAGGCAGTAGGCCACGAGCCGGAACCGGCAGGGTTCCTTGGACTCGTGGAGTACGCGGGCCACGGTAGCCGCGTACACGTACAGCGCTCGCCCCAGCTCGTCAGCGCTGTGGATGTAGTCGGGCATGTCTGGGACCTCACCCATGGGTTCCCACACCCATCGGTCAGGCCCGGCACACCTGGGGCCTTCGGTGACGAATCGTACGGACGGGACTCCTTCTACGTAGGACATGCGAAAACCAACCCCCTGATGGTTCCGCTGCACTGAATCGCACAGCCATTCGACCCTACAGGGAGCTAACGACATATGCCCCTGTGTTATGCCACAAGATCATTAGCGGTGCCGCTCTACCGCAAATAGGGGCAAAAAGAAAGCCCCGCCGAAGCGGGGCTTACCGTTCCGTCGCTCAGCGTCACTGACCTGTCAAACGACCGAATGGTTGTATGTGTTCCGGCCACGCGGCTGGATCTTCACTGGTTACCAGCGGGACGGAGGGGTGTACGACGTGAAGCCCGGCCGGCGGGGAGCCGGGGCCGTGGCGGTGCGGAGCGGGCTCTCCGGTGCGGTGACGCGCTCGCTCGCTTCCACGAGCCAGAGGCCCAGCTCCCGGGCCTGGGCCGGGCTGAGCTTGGCCCGGTCGCCCGGCACGGCGACGGAGACGAAGCGCGCTTCCTTGTCGTTGTGCCAGACCAGCACCCGGCCGGCTTCGGCGTTCAGGGTGGCCTTCGTCTCGCGAACGGTCTGCATGGTCATGCGGTCCTCTTCCTGGGGTCGGTGGTGCAGGTCAAAGGGGGAGCGTCCCGTCAGGCCGGGCACGCCGCGCCCTTGCGGGTCAGCCGGGCGGTCATGGCGGCAGTCAGCTCGTCCGCCTCTTCAGCGGTCTGGGCGGTGGCCTTGACCCAGCGCTTCCCGAAGCTCTTCAGGCCCTTGTGGCGGGCTTCGCGCACGGCCTTCGCCGTGGTGTTCATGGCCGCGGCAAGGTCTTCGTCCGCCGCATTGCCGTAGAAGGGGACGGGCTCAATGCCGAAGGTGCCGCGGAGTACGTACGCCTGCCCTTCGCCCATCACGTCCAAGATGCCGTGGACGAGCGCCTTCTTGACCCGGGCCTCTTCGCGGGCCACGTCGTCCGGGGTGATCAGGTCTTCCGGCACGCCGTACGTGGACGTGCCCGGCTCCCACGGCTCGTCTTCCGTGGAGCCCGGCGCCGGAGCGTCCAGCGAGTCAGCCCCTTGGTAGGCGAGACGGGCAGCGTGAGCCCGGTCCGCGCTCAGCCGGCGACCGGCGGGCGGGACGGTCTGGCACAGCTTCTCCGCAAGGAACGGGTCACCCCCCGCGCGGTCCAGCATCGACAGGAACGTTTTTGCTGCGGAGTCGTCCACGCCCTGGTTCCGCTCCGCACGGGTGGCGCCCAGGAGCATGGTCTCCACGGTGGTGTACGCGAAGCCCAGGAAGTCCGGGTTCACGGTCTCGTCAAAACGGGCGAGCGCTTCCCAGACGGCAATACGTCCTTGCTGGGTGAACTCATCAAAGTAGTCATCGTGGCGGGGGCCGCTCTCCGCCATTCGCCGGGCCGCCTTACGAGCGAGAACGGCTATTCGGGATTCGGTTGCTTCGATAACCGCCGTGGTCGCTTCAAGGTCCTTGTTCTGGGCAGCGCGGACGGTCGAAAGTGCAAGCGTGCTGGACACGGGTGGGCTCTCCTTGGCTTGGCTCACCCGTGGTCTGGTGAGCCGATTGCCCGGAGGGGGCCGAACCGTCGTGCAGCGCGTCTGACCTGCGCTTACGCCTGTTTATGGGTGCACGAAGCCCATGGCTGTCGGTAAAAGGGCACGGCGAATCAAGCCCCCTGCCGGGGGTGCTTGACGCGGGGCTTGATCAGGGCCGTACGTCGATTTCGGAGCCGGCGAACGGTGCGGGATCACCGGCGATTTCACTGGGTTAGATCCGCCGCCAATACGCACAGTTGTGGAGTCCGCACGTGCCGTGACCCGAGTTCGGTCGCGAGTAGGAGAGAGAAACCGGAATTGATCGGTCCGTGACCTTGTGGTCCTGAAATTCAGTTGCGGAAAACGAGGAAATGACGAAGCCCCGCCTGCCGCCGGTGAGTCCGGGGGGACGGGGCTTCGGGTGGGTCAGTAGTCCGCGCCGTACAGGCTGCCCCAGGAGCGTCCGCCGATTTCGGCTTCGGCCACGATGGGCACCCCGAACAGGTCGAAGGTCATGGCCTCTTCTACGGCGCGGGCCACGTCCTGGGCCTCTTCGCGCGGGGCCGACAAGAGCGCTTCGTCATGGATCGGGAGCTTGAGCATGTCGAGAAGCCCGGCTTCTTCGATGTTCAGCAGGGCCTGACCCAGGCAGTCCCGCGCGGCTGACTGGCACTGGTAGTTGACCACCGCGTATGTGCGGTCCCGGTCCAGCGGGAGCCGGCGACCGGTGGCGGACACGGTGACCATGCCGGACTCGAAGGCTTCGCGCTGCCACCGGGCGGACGCGCGCTTGATCTCCGGGTACAGCCGGTCATACTCCGCGAAGGCCCGGCGCATGGCCTCTTCGCTCGCGCCGGTCTGCCGGGCTGCCGTGCGGACGCCTCCGCCGTAGACCTTCGAGAACCCGGCGCCCTTGAAGACCTTCCGGTCCTTCTCCGTGGCCCCGGCGCCCTTGACGAGCCGGGCCGTGAACCAGTGGATGTCTTCCCCGCGGAGGAAACCTTCCTTCATGCGGGTGACCCCGGCGAGACCGGCAAGGACGCGCATCTCAATCGCGGAGAAGTCCACGCTGATCATGACGTGACCGGGGTCCGCGAGTAGAGCCCGGCGGATCATCTGGTCTGAGCTGGGCAGCGTCTGAAGGGCGGGCCGGGTCACGGACATGCGGCCGGTCCGGGCCTGCATGGAGTTGATGAACGGGTGAACGCGTCCCTGGGCGTCCATGACCTCAAGGAAGGTGTCCGCGTAGGCGGTCCTCCACTTCCCCGCCCTCTTGCTCCGGATGACCGCTTCCGCGAGCGGGTTGGGCGTGCGGACGTGAAGGCGCTCGCCCTGAAGGCTCAGGTCCGCGAGCGCGGAGAGAACGGCCTTGTCCACCTTCACGGCGCCGGATGCGGTGCGCTCGCCCAGATGCTCACCCATGCCCGTGAGGGCTTCGGCTATCTGCCGCGGGGCGTTGACGTTCTCGACTCCGTACCGGCGGGCTACTTCCGCGAAGTGGTGCTCTTCGTAGGTCAGGGACGCGCTCAGCTCCCGCACGTAGTCCTGATCAAGGACCATGCCGGCGCGCTGCATGGTCGTGGTGATCCGGGCTAGCTCGTGCTCGTACTGAATGAGCGTGGGCCGCACGCCCAGGCGGTCCAGCTCCCGAGTGAGCACCGGGTCCAGCCGGGCCGTGTAGATCACGTCCAGCCCGGCGTACAGGGCGAAGATCGGATTGTTGAGGGGGATGGCTGCCCAGCCGGTGGCCTTCGTCAGGCCCAGGCTGCGGAACACCTGGGTCAAGTCGCCCTGGGTGTCCGGGGCGGAGGGGTCCACCCAGTACGCGGACAGGGGCTTGAGGCCGGTGCCAATGCCGCCTTCCTGGGGCTGCCGCGGGTCCAGAAGCCCGGCCTTCAGGCGGGTGTCCGTGGTGCGCGGGGCGAGCGATTCGAGCGGCACCCCGGCGTGACGATCCAAAACGGCCCAGTCGAACGGGGCGTTGTGGATCAGGAAGCGGGGCACGCGGCGGAGGGCAGCGCGAGCGGCGGACTGGAAAGCGGGCCCGCGCTCCCAGGGAATGACCCAGGCGGTGAAGGCGTCCCCGAACTGGACCGTGCGGAGGCGGTAGCCGGGGCTGTAGATGTCCAGCCCGGTCGTTTCGGTGTCGAGTGCGATCGGGCCCCGGCGTTCGGCTTCGGTGAGCCACGCCCGGAAGGCGTCAAGGTCTGCGCGGGTCTGCGGTACGTGAACGGTCACCGGGTCGCCGGCGACATCGTGGCGGTAGGTCTCCACGGTCGGTTTCCCCCCGATACGACGAAGAGCCCGCCCAGGGATGCCGGGCAGGCTCTTCGTGTGGTGTGCGGTTGTCAGTGCTGAAGAAGGTGGTGGAAGGCCGCGAACGCCTGGGCCGGGATCACCCCGTTGCCGATGGCGCGGAGCTGTTCCTTGCGACCCAGGCCGGGCACGTCGGTGACCCACCCGGCGGGTAGGCCCATCAGCCACTCAGTCCATGCCGGGGTGAGACGGATACCTCCGCGCGGTCCGCGCTCCGTGGGAGCTGGGGACGGGCGTCCGGTCAGGTCTTCCCATCGGCGGACGGCAGGGAGGTAGTCCCCCCACCATGTGGCAGGCGAGTAGCGAGCGTCCGAAGGTTCGGGCCGCCCTGGGTGCTCTTCGACCCTCCCGGGCCCCCGGCCCCGTCGGAGGCTGTGGGAGTAGGGAAGAAGACGAGCACCGCCGGCAGCTCCGGCGTCCTGGTGTTCACCTCCCCCATGGGCGTCGAAGGCCACTTCTTCTCGTGCTCCGGTCCCTTCAGGAACGGCGAGGCAAAACCATCGGTCCCTGTGGTGGGGTGCTCCGATTTCGGAAGCGCGGAAGCTGCACCATTTCGCGTCATACCCGATCGCGGCCAATCCCCCGAGAACTTCCGGGAGTCCGCGTCTTCGGATTGCAGCGACGTTTTCCAGAAAGACGAATCGTGGTCGTAGTGTGCGAATGGCTGTGAGGGCGTGGAACCATACGGCTGAACGTTCATCAGCTAGGCCCCTTCGTAGTCCGGCGTTGGATATCCCCTGGCAGGGGAATCCGGCCGTAACGATGTCGATTTCTCCTTGAAGTGCCTCCCAGTCAACGGACGTGATGTCCCCGAGATTCGGGGCATCCGGATAGCGGGCGGCAAGTATTCGGGAAGCGTGCGGGTCGCTCTCCGCCACGTAGCGGATGCGTTCTCCGGTCAGCGCTTCTACCGCCATGCCCAGGCCCCCGTACCCGGCGCACAACTCCAAAATGGGCATGACGAGCCCGCCCCCTGTGTTCGTGATCTCAGCCCGCGAAGATGCCGGGGCCGGTCGGTGCCGGGCCTTCGCCGGCCGGGCGGACGCCTACGAGCGCCACGCCCCGGTTGGTCTTCTTGCGGACAACCCCGCGCTCCTCCATGGCCCCGAAGAACGCGCGGCGGGTCCAGCGCTCCTTGAGCGGGAGGTTTTCCGCTTCGCACCAATCGAGGTAGGCCGTGAAGGCGTCTCCGCCGGACATCTGCTGTCCGTCGTCGCACGGCTCGAGCACGCCGGGGAAGAACCCGGCCAACGCGTCGCTCGTCTCGCGGTACTCCTTCGTGGCCTCCGCGATGACCGGCGGGTCCTGAAGCCCGGAGGCGTACCACTCCATGGCGCCCTTCACTGCCCAGGCAGCAATTCCTTCCGCCTCCGCGGTGAGCTTTTGGTCAAGGTAGGGATCACGCTCGTGCGGGGCGAACCAGCGTGTGAATGGAATCATGCGGACACGGCGCCAAAGCCCTTCGTCCTGACCGCGGAAGCGGGGTTTGTGGTTCGTGGAAAGGACGATAAGGAAGCTGGGCTTGAACTCGAAGAACTCTTGCCGCATGAACCGTGCGGTCATCATGTCCTTGCCGGATGCGCGCTTGAGGATCGCTTCCGACATGGGCTTGCCACTCTCGCCTTCGCTCGCCATGACGAGCCGGCTGCCCCTCAACGCGGCAATGTCGTTGGGGATTCCACCGTTGGGCTTTTCCTCAAAGGTGGCGAAGGCGGTGGTCTTCGTGATCGAACGGAACACGTTGGTCAGCGTGTCCGTGGCCACCGACTTACCGTTTGCGCCCTTGCCCCAGAGCACCACAAAGCACTGTTCTTGAACCGACCCGGTAATGCCGTAGCCCACGAGCCGGCGGAAGTAGTCGGCAAGCTCCGGGCTGTCCGGGAAGACCTCAAGGAGGAAGGACAGCCACCGCGGGCACTCGGCTTCGGGCCGGTAGTCGATGTCCAGCCCGTACGTGAGCATGTCGCGCTTGTCGTGTGGCTTCAGCTCTCCGGTCCGAAGGTCCACGGTCCCGTTGGCGAAGCTCAACAGGTGCGGGTGCGCGTCGAAGTCGGAGGCGTCCACGTGGACGGACGGCACGGCCCGAAGCTCCCGTATCAGGGAGTCGATGTGCCGCGTCAGGGTGAAGCCGAGTGCCACCTTCTTGAGCTGGGCACCGGGGTCTTCCTTCGGGTCTCCGCCCGCCTCCGTGTGCTGGGCGCTCAGCTCAGCGGCTGCCACGGTGAGGGCGGCCCCCATGTAGTGGATGGCCTGACGAACGCGGGTGTCGCTGCGCTCCCAGACCTTCCCGGTCCACATGTAGAAGCCCAGGCCGGGCGCGTGCTTGATCGTGCCCCGGGTGAAGGCCACGAGCGCGTGAGCGTTGAGCACGTCGGACGAGCCGTAGCGCTCCGCGAAGTCCTTCATGAGCTGGACGGCACGGGCGCCTTCGTCGGCATCGGGGACAAGCGCCCCGGTTTCTCCGTCCACGAGCGCGCTGCCGGCGGGCCGGATGGGACGGGCCGCCTTGACCGCCCGGTGAAGGGCCGTGGGGAAGGCGGACGGATCGTCCTCACGCCACCGGGTCAGGTCGTGTCCGACCGTGGGGATGTCGAGTGCGAACACGTCCACGTCGTGGGCGGCAAGGCCCTCCGCCAGACGCTGGGTGAAGCCCAGCCCAGCCGGGTCGTGATCACCGGCAACGATGACCTGTGAACCCCGAAGCCCTTCGGCAAGCTCCCGGATCAAGTCCGGGTTCCCTGCCAGACTCGCGCCCCGAACGGCCACCGCGTCATAGCCCACGGCCACGGCGGTGAGCGCGTCGCCAGGGCCCTCCGTCACGATCGTGACCCCGTACCCGCCACCGCCCCGGAAGACGCCGTAAGCGGCCCACCGTGCGCCCTCCGGGTTCATCAGGCTCAGCCACCGCCCCGGGCACTGCCCGGTGAGGTCCCGGCCCTGAAGCCCGCGGGCCACGCCGGTGAAGTCCCTCAGCGGGACGGTCAGCCGCGGGAAGGCCAGGAAGGAGCGGGAACGGTAGGGGAAGCCGGTGATGAACTCCCCGTTGTCCACTCCAAGCCCGTGCTCCTGGGCGCCGGCAAGGTCGATGCCGAAGCGGCCCGCGGCGTACTGGGCGGCACGAGCGGCGGCTTCGTCGTCCCGCTTCTGGAGTAGGAAAGCGGACTCGTCCACGTACCGGGCGAGCGCTGCCGTGTGCTCCGGGCCCACGAGCTGGGGCCGCGTGGAAGAGACGGTCAGGCCCTCCCCGCCCGCGTCGAACAGGTCCACCCAGCGGAGCCCCACGGCCCCGATCACCTCTTCGGTCTGGCAGCCGGCCCGGCACGTGATCCGGACCTTGTGGTCATCCCCACGCCAGATCCGAAGAGACGGGCGGGAGTCGCCGTGCGCCGGGCACAGGGCGAGATAGCCCCCGTCCGCCTCTTCGGTGACCTGGGAGAAGCGCGAGAGAACCTGAGAGAAAAGCATGTGTGCGTACCTCCTTCTCTCGGCTTCTAGGGCGTGGATTGCCTGCCCTACGGGGCCGCGCGGAGGTCTGCCACGAGCTGGGTGAAGTGCTCCATGTCGGTGGTCAGGTACCACCGGGCGGAGTCGAGACCGCGCACCGCCGGGGCGAAGGCGTACCGCTCGCGCATCTGCGCCGTGGTCAGGCCCATGGCGAGACGGGCGCGGGTCCATGTGTGCACGCCGAAGTGGACCCTGCCCCAGGCGACGGCAGCCCGGCGGACCTTGTGGACCACGACTCCGTACGGGTATCCGGCGTGGTCGGCTTCGACGTGGGCTTGCCTCAGCCACGCCGGGACCGCCGGGCGGAGCACGTCCTTGCACTCCAGCACGAAGGGCACGGCGTGCACGTCGCCCACGTCCTTCGCGCCTTCCTGGGCGGCCCGGCGCACGTTGAGCGCGGAGAAGATGTCAACGAAGCGGCCGGACTCGTCCACGAGCCCCAGGGCCTTGTTCATGTAGTCGCGAACGGCGGACTCCCAGGCGGTCCCCTTCGCTTTGCTCGGGTTAGCCACGGCGGCCCCCGAAGAGGATCACGCCGTACACGAAGCCCAGGTTGAAGGCCGCGACACCCACCACGATTGCCGTGATCACGGGCGCCCCCAGCGAGCGTCAGCCCCGCGACACACGGCGTGGGCTATCGCGTCCACGTACCGGCCCCAGTCCCGCCGGTTCCACACGCCGGGCTCAAGCCACACCGTGTCCCCGGCGCCCAGGTCCCGAAGATCCCCCAGCGCCGGAGCGGTCTCTCCCTTGATCCGTACTTCCATCGGTCCCCCCGTTGCCCCACTCCCGCGAGCGGGGCTGAAACGGCGAAGGGCCGGAGCGGCACCCAGCGGATACCGTCCGGCCCTTCGACTTGTCCTGTTACTGGTCTCGCTCGCCCGTGACGTTGGGCAGGCACAACCGGGCGTGTTCCGTGGAGATCCACTCCTTCCGGAGCCGCTTCCGCGGGACGAAGCCCGATTCGGTGCCGGTCGGCTGGACGCGGAGCATCGGGCGAAGGATGCCGTCCACCTTGCGGACCGTGATCCGGTCAATCACCGCGTCGGCCATGCGGACGCGGTTCCCCTGCCGTGCGCCGTAGGTGATCAGGTCTCCGCGGTACAGCTCGTTTCCCGCGTAGTCGGAGACCGTCCCGCGCTTACCCATAGACGAACTCCTCTTCGTCCACGCCGAACCTTCGCCGGCGCTCACTGATCACGTGCTTGATCTCGCCCGGCTTCCACTCCCAGAGCGGCGCCTTGATCACCGGGTCCGGCAGTGCCCGGAGAACCATCCGGAACTCCGGGCTCCCGCCGGGGGCGGTGAGGAACGAGCCGGGCAGGAAGCCCGTCACCGCTCGTCCGCGATGGCGTCGTTGTACGAGCCGATGACCTCAACCACCGGCTTGCGGAAGTCCACCTTGATCCCGGCCTTGTTGACGTAGCTGACGTGCTCGAGCGTGAGGCGGCACAGGGCCTCCCCGTCCACGTCGTCAAGGGCGTCCTTGACTTCGTGGATCACCTCCGCGAGCGACCACGCGGACGCGATGAACCGCCCCTTGCCAAGCTCGTAGTCATGGGCCAGACGGAAGGTGATGTTGATGGCCGGCGCCGGGCCGATGCCCTGTCGAGCAAGCTCCTTGCGCTCCGTCATGAGCTTCGGGCAGCCGCACGGCTCCCCCTTGCGCTCCGGCGGGGACAGGAAGCTCACGCCGTCGCACTCGTGGATGGGACCGGTCCGGCCCCAGAGAATGAGCTTGTCCTCCACGGCCTTGCTGCCGTCAATGACGACTTCTACGGACGGGGTGTCCGTGAGGACGTGGAGGTTCTGCTCCTTCGTCGGGTCGTACTCCTCCGCGGTGCCGCCCAGGAGCTGGGCCACCGCGTCGGCAACGGCCGGGTCGCCAGTCGTGACCCGCCAGTTCGCGAGGCTGACCGGCTTCTTGTTCACGACCATGCCGGACCGGAACGAGAACGTGTGATCGTTGCTGAAGTCGGTCTCCGGCTTCGGCTTCGGCTTCGCGTCCGGGTCGGTGGCGAAGATCTGAAGTCCCATGTGTTGCTCTCCCCCTGGGGTTGGTTGATCAGGGGGAAGGGCGGGGCTCGTGGCCGGCCGCTCCGTCCCCCTTCACCCGGGGTCTGGGGAGCCGATTGCCCACAGGCTGGGGACAGCAGAAAGCCCCCGGCGACCGAAGTCACCGGGGGCGGGTACTGCGCGGGCCGGGCTACTTGGCCCGGCGCTGGGTGCCCGTCACGAGCTGTCCGGCCGCCTGGGCGATGGCCCGGCCGATGACGGTCTTCGACGTGGAGCGGTCCCACGTGAAGATCTCGCGGAGCCGGAGGAACGTGGCGAACACGTCCTCACTGTCGATGCGGACCGGCTTGAAGGCCCACGTCTCGTCCGTGATGTGCAGGACACAGGCCCCGTCGAAGTCAGGCATGGGCACGCTCACGCCCTGGGCGTCAACGAGCCGGTCAGCGTGCGCGTACGCGGACATCTGAAGGGCCACGTCAGCGTAGGTGGCCCGGCTCGTCTTCCAGTCCGCTATGACCGTGTGCCGCTCGCCGGAGCGGTCCGGGGTCGGCTTCCCGCTCTCGTCCAGCCACACGTTCAAGATGGCGTCGAAGCTCCCGGCGTAGGCGTGCGTGTCCGACCACGCGATGTCTTCGGCGCGGACAAGCTCCGGGTTGACCGCCTCAAGGAACTCCCGGAAGTGGTCCCGGTAGGCGGTCAGGTCCGGGTGTACCCGGCCCACGGCCTCACCGCGGATCAGCCGCTCAAACAGGTCATGGGCGTCAGAGCCCAGGTCCGCGCGGGCCTTCGTGTACCGGCGGGCAGCGCCCTTGAGGTAGTCCACGGCGCCGGCGCGGTCTCGCTCCGCCATGGCCTTCACGAAGTCCAGCGAGTCAACCGCAAGCTCCGCGGTCATCTTCGATGCCCAGTGCTGAAGGAAGGGCTTCGGCAACATGCCGATCACGGACGTGACGCCGGGGACCTTGAGATCAGGCTTGTCCGGGTCGAAGTAGAAGCGGCTCCCGCTTCGGTTGATGGTTCGGATCTGCCCCATGGGCTGTGCCCCCTCCGGGCTCGTGATGGATAGGTCCACCACGGGTCTGGGGAGTGGATTGCCCAGGCGGTGACGAAGTGGCGAAGTGGCGCCCGGTGCCGGTTGCAGCCCTAGTTACTGCTGTTGGTCGGCCATGGGTGGAACAGGAAGAGACCGTCATTCCGGCACTTCGTCACCGCGCCGGACACGACGAAGCCCCGCCGGGCCGCTGGGGTCCGACGGGGCTGTCTGGTCATCGGTACTGAACGAGCCGATCGGCAGCGCAGTGCAGATCAGCGAGCGTGCCCGTGTTGGCAACGGTCACGTCGGCCGGGTAGTCGTCAAGGGCGGTTTCGCTCTCGTGCTGGGCGTTGGCTCCCAGGGCCGGAGCCCCGGGGCGGACCACGCGGACGAGCACGAAGCCCCGGTTCTTCAGGGCCTGGGCTTCGTTGGCGTGCCGCACGTCGGTCACCACGACCGGCAGGTTCCACCGGTCCGCCGTGGCGATCTTGTCCATGGCGAGCGAGACCCAGTGGTTCGGGTCCTGATCACGGGCCGCCTGCCCCAGGCGCTGAAGCGTCCGGCGAACCTCCGGACAGCTGTCCTTGGCCGTCTCCCAGCCCCAGCGGCGTACCGCGTCGCTCAGGCGGACCGGCAGTGGGCCGTACCCGCCCGGCTCGTACATGACGATGGGGTCCAGCGTGGCAGCCATGTCCTTGAGCGGGTCCGCGAAGGCCACCCTCGTAAAGGCCCACATGGACACGAGCCGGCCGGCCAAGGTGTCCTTGCCGGTCCGGGCCCGGCCCATGAGCGCGACGTGTCGATAGGTCATCCTCAACCCCTTCGGTGTGTTGGTCACCGAAGGTCTGGGGAGCCGGTTGCCTACGGGCGGTACTGGCCGGTGTAGGCGCCCAGGGTCTTGCCGTTCTCCACGCGCTGGACCGCCTCACCGGTACCGAGCACGGCCGCGACCACGCCCAGGATGAGCGGGGACGGCAGCGACGGGACGAAGTGCGCGACGAGCGCGAGCACGGCGACCACCACGGCGTAGATGCGGGCCGGGTGGGTCTTGATGAACTCCATGATCTTCCCCCTGTTGTTGCGGTGTGTGATGGTGTGCGCCACGGCGTGGGCCAGCTCGTCCACGCGGAAGCGCTCCGGCCGCCTGGGCGGCACGGGCTGTGACGATCAGACCTTCGGGACGCGGAGCCGGTCCCAGCTCGTCTTGCCGGGCCACCCGTCCGCGTCGGAGCCGGTGAAGCCCAACTTGCGCTGCCACTTCGCGTACGACCGGCGGTCAGCCTCCGTCCAGCGCGGGCCCGGACCCTCCGCGTAGGCGGAGCACCCCTCAGCCACGAGCCGGCGGCCCATGGCGGTGACGAGCGGGCTGTTCGGGTTGTTCTTGAACCACGCGGCCCCCGGGAACGGGGCGAAGCCCGTGGGCTCCGGCTTCGAGTCGCCGGGCTCGAGTGCGCCGGACTTCACAAGCGCGTACAGGGCCGGGCCGGGACAGTCGGTGGCGTACCCGTCGCGGTGGCCGCGGATCTCGTCACCGGCGCCGTGGGCCCGCAGGTAGGCAATCGCGTCCTTGATGCCCTGAACCTGTGCGTCGGTCGGCGCGGTGTGGCCGGAGCTACCGACGAAGGCGACCACGGCGAAGTGGTCGCGGTTCAGGGTCGTGTTGCCGTTGGCCGCGTTCTGCGCGTTCAGGCCCCGGCCTTCGAACACGTAACCGTGCTCGCACACGGCGAAGTTGTAAGCGAAGTCGGCCCAGCCGTTGCCGTCCATGTGGTCGCGCTGGATCTTGCGCATGTACGGCGCACAGGTGTCATGGTCGCCGGCCGTGTAGGCGGTGCCCAGGTAGTGGACCTTGACGCCCCGGTTGCGGGCCACCGGCGTGTGCCCGTTGTCAGGCTGCCGTGCACCCCACTGGGCGCGCGTCACGAGCTGCATTCATCCCCCTCAGATGCGAAGCCCCCGCCCGAAGCCGGACGGGGGCTGTGTTCTCACCTGGGGTCTGGGGCGTGGATTGCCCCTACGCGAGCGCTGCCCAAAACCTGTTGGACCCGTTTTCCACAGAGCTGAGCGTGATGGTTGCCGGGGCCGATGTGGCAGCCGTGCCGCTGATCACGCCGTACCGCTTGACGTTGTTGAGCCCGAAGACATTCGGCGGGGCTCCGAAGGCGGAATCGGCGCACAGCATCATGGGCCCGTCATTGGTCGTGGTGTTGTACCGGAAGGCCCACGCCACGTAGTAGATGCCCGCGGGCAGGGACGCGTTCGCCGTAAGCGGGGCCGCGACGGTCTGACCGCCTCCGTTGTGCACTCCGGCAATGACGGTCTCGCCGGTCAGGACTGCCGTGGTGCCCACGCGGGTGCCGGAGCTGTTGTAGATCGCGCCCCACGAGCCGGCGAGCATCCCGCCCGCGTATCCGCCGAAGTGCCAGACGATCTTGGAAATGGTCTGGGTGCTCTTGAGGATCACGGCCGTGAGCCTCAGCGTGGCGTTGCCGGAGTAGATAGGAGTGCTCATCGCAACGGCCGGGTCGAATGCCCACGCCTTCAGGCCCAGGTCACTGGGTTCCCACATGTGGTCCGTGGGGACCTCCGGCGGGAGCTGGGCGATAGGCACGCGGCTCGATGCGTCCAGCGACGCAACACCGTTCGCGGCTCCCCGGGCCGTGGTGGCGAGCGCGGACACGTCGGCAGCGGCAAGCGTCACGGTCGGGCCCGGCTTGCCGTTGACGGATGTGACGACACCGGCCGGGGTGCCGCCGGGGACGATCACCGTTCCGTCCGCGTTGCGGATCTTGAGAACCCCGGCTTCTGAATAGACGATCGCGCCGTCCGTCACGGAGGACGTAGGGGCGGTCCCGTCCTGCATGACCAGCACCCCGGAGCCTCCGCCGGTTGCCGACCCAGCCCCGCCGATCCGAAGGTTCTTGTCCATGTAGATGTTGCCGGGCTGGAACCGGACGCTTCCGGAAGCACGAACCTCTATGGAGTTCGTGGCGTTGTCCGCGGACTTCACCGCGAAGGCGACCGCACTCGAGCCCGCGGGCAGCGTGATCGTGGCCGGGCCGGTGGCCGGTACGGCGCCCGTGTCGGCAGGGGTGAGCACCACGTCCGGGCCCAGCTTGCCGTTCACGGTGTTGACGTTGCCGGTTCCCGGGTCGCCCTTCGGGCCCTGGGGTCCGGTCGCGCCCGTGTCGCCCTTCGGGCCCTTGATGCTGCCCTTGTTCGTCCAGCCGGAGCCGGCCACGTACAGGTACAGGTTGCCCGTGTCGGTTCGAATGGCGAAGTCGTCCGGCACGCCTACGCCGGTCGCTTCGGTGCCGTTGGCGAAGGCATAGACCTTGCTGCCCGGTGCTCCCGCGTCGCCCTTCGGGCCCTTCAGGTTGCCGATGGACGAGCCCCAGCCGGAGGCGGTCCGCTGCCAGATGTCGCCGGTGTCCGACCGGAGCAAGAGGTCTCCGGGCTTCGCGTCGGTGCTGGGTGTGGTCGCCGTGTTCACGAACCACTGAGAGCCCCGGATGTCCCCGCCCACCTTCGCCCAGGTACCCGCGGTCTTCTTCCACATGGTCACGGTGGTGTGCGTGACGCCCAACAGGGTGCGGGTGTCGTACTGGGTGTAGAAGTCGCCGGTGAGGCCCAGGGATGCGGCCGGAGCGCCGGTGCCGGTGTAGATCTGGGAGCCGGGCACGGGCACATAGTTCGGCGTGGTCGGGTCGGCCGGCGCCACGTCGGCAAGGTCCACGTCCGGTACGGCCTTCGGCAGCAACAGAGCGAAGGTCCGGCTCCCGATGATCCCGGCAAGGTTCTCCTTGACGGTCCATGCCCAGCCGCTGGGGTTCATCTGGGGCGCGTCGGTGGCGGGCAGGGTTACCGCGAACGCCCCGGTCTCGTCCAGCGTCGCCACGACCGGTCCGCCGATGAAGAGGTCTGACGCCGGGAAGGTGAGGAGTCCCGGCGCGGTGAAGGTGATAGTGCCGGCGAGCGCGCGCCCGTCCGGGCCCCGGTACTGGCCGTGGACGCGGACGGTCGGGATCTCTGCCGGGAGTGGTGTGGTCATGCGTTTTCCCCCCAGAAATGCAAAGGGGGCACCGCCCTACCCGAGTGAGTAGGGTGGCGCCCTCTTAGTTGGTTGCTACGGGCGTGCCAGGAGTTCGGCCACCTGGGCGCGAAGCTCCGCGTTCTCCCGCCTGAGTTCCTTCACCTCACGGCGAAGCTCAACGATTTCGTCCGCCTGCCGCTGGGCCTTGCTCGCGAAGGCTTCCGCCTCCGCCCGCCATGCGTCCCGCATACCGGTCTTCCACCGGTTCAGTGAGAACGCAATGAACACCAGAAGCGGGGCGACGATCTCAGCGGCCCCGTAAAGGCGGGCCAGATCCATTCCGCCCCCTTAGACGCTGAAGTACGGCTCTGTGATGTCGGGGTCTCGTCCCCACGAAGCTCCGGAGTTCCTGATCCAGGCCCAGCCCTTCGCGGAAGCCTCCGGGATGCGTTCGGCCGGAAGGCCCACGCAATACTGCATTGCGGAAAGGCTGTAGGAGCCGTAAAGCTCCTGTTCCCCGACTATGCGAGGAATGGTCACCCAACCGGCGCTGACGTTCGGGCGTGAATCCGGAAGGACCATGGTTTGGTATCCGGCGTTGTTCGCCATGTCCATGGGTCCACCGGTCGGAGGGCCCGCCTTGTTGCTGCCCTTGTAGAAGGCGAACACGTCCACGGTGTGAGCGTCGGAGTCGTACGGCTCCGGGCCCACCTTGTACCGGTGCTGAAGTTCGATCGTGTAGATCGTGGTGTCATCGGCGTAGTCCCAGCCGTACGGGATGCCGTGGACCCAGCGCATGACCACGGAGCCGATCCGGCGTTCGGTCATGCCGGTGAGGTTCAGGACCGCGGAGGCGCTGACGATCTCCCGTTCTGCCTTGCCGGTATGCCGGAATGCGGCTAGCCGAACTTCGGCTTCTCGCTTGCCGGGGTAAAGGAAGTCCGTGATGAACTTGCATTCCACACGGTCGAAGGTCAGGCCGGTGGCGTTCGCAATGCTCACCGAAGACCAGATGTTTCCGCCTACGGCGGGGCGCCCCTGGGCGGCCCATTCCACGGCCGGGTATCGGTCGAATGTGTTGACCGGGGCCGGTGCTCGCTCGATGGCGGAGAGCCGGCGCTTGACCTCCGCAAGTTCGTTCACGAGAGACGGAGGGACCGCGTTAGCTTGGGTTGGCATTGATGAACAACTCCTTGTTGGCGAGCGCGAGACGAATTGATTCGGTGCCGTTCACGTCCACGGTCGTACCGCACTCGGTTACGGCGAACTCGTCTAGGAAGGCGACGTATCCGGCGTCCGCGTCCACTGCCACGTAATCGCCCGGTACGAAGTCCAGCGGCCCGTACTGGCCGGGGTAGAGCGTCAGCTCCGGAATCGCGGCAGGGGCTGACCCGGCATTCACGGTGGCCTGTGCCTTACCTATGAGCGTTTGGGTTTCCTTCACGTCCTGATAGGTGCCGACCGTGACGCGCTCAGGCATTCGGGCCGCAAGCTCCGTGTTCTCGAAGATGCCTACGAGTTTTTCGCCGTTGCCCTTGTCGGCTCCGGTGGCGTAGGCCACGGTGCACAGGGCCGTGGAGTCGTAGCCCACGCGGGTTACATCGCAGTTCACGCGGTGCGTCAGGGTGCGGGTGGACGAGCCGGACCGGCTGGTCATGACGAATCGGTGCCCCACCTTGACGTTGGGCGTGACCCAGTACGGCACGTAGCGGAAGTTGAACCCGTTGATGTTGTCGGCTAGCTCTTCGATCGCTTCGCCGGCGTTCTTCAGCTCGTACCGGGTCCACACGGCGGTGCGCTTGGCCCCGGTGGGCTTGATCGTGTCCGTGGCGGTGCCGATGCCGTTGTCCGCGTTGAAGTAGCTGAACCACGACTTGAGTAGGTCCGCCTGTTCCACGGTGCGGGCGGTCCAGCCGTTGACGAAGACCCGGCCCTTGTAGTGCGAGTGGTAGCCGGAGGCGCCCAGGGCGAGCGTCCCGGCCGCGATGTCTGCGGAGGCGGTCCAGATGATTCCGCCCCAGACCGGGGCCCCGTCGCGGACGATCACGAGCCCGCTGATACCGGGGCTCAGGACCGCCGGGTCTGCCTCCGGCGCGTGGAGCGGAATGCCGACCGTGGCGGTCCCGGCCGCGTTGAGCGTGTGCGTGAACGAAATGCCGGTGACCGGCAGACGGGCCACCACGGCGCCGGTCTTCAGGTTGGTGTGCAGGACCGTGTACTTCGCGCCCATCACACCCACCTGTTTCGCCACGTGAGGACTGCCTCCGTGGCCCGGGTGACCGCCCCGCTGGACAGGCTGAGCCGGTGCTCACCGAAGGCGTACTCCGGCCACGTTGATCCGGCGGTGATCCGGTCGTTGAAGACGGTGCCGGTCGTTGTGCCGGTCACGAGCTGGGCCGGGCTGTTGATCGTGATTCCGCCGGCGAGCGGGACCATGCCGAAGTACAGGCCCGTGATCTCGTCCTTGAGAACACAGTCCTTCGCGTTGTCCAGCGTGATCACCGGCAGCGCCGGAACGGAGCCGGGATAGAAGAACCGGAGCTTGGGGTTGCTCCCCTCCCAGGGGGAGGAGAGCTTCAGAGTCACCAGCTCGTCCCCGTAGATGTGCGGGTCCGTCGCGTACAGCTCCACGACGATGTTGCAGACCCGGTTGGCAAAGTTCAGGTCCACGGGCCCGGAGCGCTTCCGCGGCCGGGCGTTGACGAAGGCCGTGCGGCCCGCGGCAAGGCCGGGAAACCTGAAGCGGAGCGGTCTCTCCGGCCCGGCCGGCGCGAAGGCCGCGTAGACCTGTCCCAGGGCCTGGGCGAACTCGTCAGCCGTGGCGCCGTAGACCTCAAGGGTCAGCGTCACGGTCCGGCCGTTCAGGTAGTCGTCCCCGGGGTACTGGCCGTGTTGCTGCACAAGGGTGAGGTCCGATGTCCTCACGTCCGGCAGGGACACGAGCCCGTCAACCCCGACGATGGATATGGCGGAGTCGGGTTCCCCCATGACGAGCCCGGCGTATTCGGCGGTCCAGTCGTTCAACTCCGCCATGTCCATCCCCCCTTGGCCTACTCGCGCGAGTAGGGGTCATGCGGTTCGAAGGGCCCAGGCGACTTCGCGCCCGATGGCCCAGGGGTCCGCGTTGGTGCTGACGTTGACCACGACTCCGCCCCCGGCGGGGGCCGCGTGGTTCGGGATCACCGTTGATCCGCCGGGCAGGGACACCCATTCCGGTCCGCGCTCGCCCACGCGGGTCAGGCCCTGGGCCGGACCGCCCATGGCGCGCACGTGGGGAATCGGGTCGTCTGGGATGTCGATGGACAGCGCGCCCCACCCGAGCTTGTTCGGAATGGCCCAGTTCAGAAGGTCGATGACGCTGTTAATCGCGCCCTTCGCGGCGCCGGTCACCGAAGAGGCCAGGCTTGAGGCGAAGCCACCCAGCCGGGACAGTCCGTCCTTCAGTCCGTCGATGATCGAACCGCCGATGCCCAGGGCGGAGCGGACCACGCTGCCGGCCGTGTCACGGATGCGGCCCGGGAGCCCGGTGAAGAACGAGACCACGGCGTTCAGCCCGTCGCGGGCCTTGTTGTAGACCCACAGGAAGGCGTCCGCGGTGGCTTGCTTGATCGTGTCCCAATGCTTGATCAACAGGCCGGGGCCGGTGAAGTTCAGGAACAGGTTGACCAGGGTGTCCCAGATGCCCTTGATCTTGTTCCATACCCAGTCGAAGGCGGCGCCGGTGGCGTTCTTGATGGCGTCCCAGTGCTGGACGATGAACCCCACGAGCGTGGCGTTCATGAACAGGTTGACCAGGAAGTCCCAGGTCCCCTTGATCTTGTTCCACACCCAGTCCCACGCCTGGGTTGTCCAAGAGACGATCTTGTCCCAGTTGGCCCAGATCAGGGCCGCGAGACCGACCACGGCAGCGATGATCAGCGCTACCGGGCCCATGGCGATCAGCCACGCGGCAGCCATGCGGGCCGCCTGTATGAGCGCCTGGGCGCCCATGGTGATCCACCCGCCCACGACGATGGCGGACGAGATCACGGCCTGTCCGGCTGCCTTGAGCCATCCGCCGACCACGGACCAGTGCGCGAGCACCTGAGTGGCGGAGCTACTGACCGCCGTGGCCGTGGACGTGACCCACGCGGTGGCGTTGGCTATGGCGGAAGTCGTGGCGGTGACTCCCCACGAGATCAGCGCTGGGAGGAGTAGGGCCGTGATGAGCCCGGCCACGACCGTGATGGGCGTTTGGTTGTCCGAGATGAACCGGCCCACGGCAGCGGCCCCGTCAATGAGCCCGTCCAGCGCCGGAAGGACCGCTCCGCCGATCACGTCAACGGCGCCCTGTTGCAGCGAGCGCCAGAACGCGGACAGCCGCGTTGAAGCGTTGTCGTGCATCGTGTCGCCGGCGCGCTTCGCGGCCCCTTCGACCTTGCCCAGGGACTGGGCCGCTGTGTCCACGTTCAGGGAGAACAGGGCCGCGCCCAGGTCCTCACCGGGACCGCCGAACAGGGTCTTGATCGCGCTCGCGCGCTCCGCCGAAGCGGGCATCTGGCGAAGGGCGTCAAGCACCTTGTCCATGGCCAACTTCGCGGAGTCGCCTCCGGCCGCCACGTCCTTGACGATCTGGGAGCCGTTCAGCCCGATCGAGTTGAACGTTTCTTCAACGGCCTTGCCGCCCTGCCCGGCTACAAGGCTGAACTCCTTGATGGCGTCCGCGACTTGATCGGCGTCACGGGCTCCGCCCTTCAGGCCCTGGGAGATCAGCCCCATGGCCGTGGCCCCGTCCAACCCCATGGTCCGGAAGTTGGTCGAATACTCGTTGAACGTGTCGGCCAGGTCTTCGGCCTTGTTGGCGCCGTTCTGGGCGCCGGCCGTGATGATGTCGAACGCCTCTTCCGCGTTGCGCGCAAGGCCGGTCTTGATCATCTGCGCCACGGCGTTGGACGTGGGCCCGACTTCGTCACCGAGCACCGCGGCAACGTCCATGGCGCGCTTGCCGACGTTGGCCAGTTCGTCCGCCGTGGCGTTCGCCGGAACAAGGCCCTCTTGCCATAGGGCTTTCAGGGCCGCGTTGGCGTCCGCGACGGACTCGCCCCAGCCGGACGAGTAGATCTGTCCGGCTGCCTGGCCCAGGGTCTTCGCCTCCGCGGGGGAAGCTCCAAGCTGGGCCGCGAGAAGATCGTTGCTCTTCTCCTGATCAAGGGCTTCGGTGATGCCGGCCACGAGCCCGGCCGCGATGGCGGCACCGGCAAGGGCAGCCGCACCGCCGAAGCGTTCACCGAACGAGCCGACTTCGTTCCCGGCTTCGTCCGCGCCTTCGGCAACGGCGTCACCCAGGTTCGCCGCCGCTTCGGTCGCCTCACGGAGTGCTGCCTCCACCTGATCAGCGAAGGCGGTCACGTCCGCCGAACCACGCTCAAGGGACGCGGCAAGATCCGACTCGTCCCCGAGAAGCGTGATCGTGATGGGCTTTGCCACACCGGCCCCCTTACGTCATGACCGGCGTGCGCCGTTCCCCCGTGGTGCTCCCGGACGTGCGCCCCCGTTGCGCGCGTCGGGTCTGTCTGTTCTGCCGCTCGATGTCGGCTGTCATCTGGTCAACCAGCGCGTTGAAGTCCCTGAGCTGTAGGGACCGCACGTCCGCCCAGGTGAGCCCGCGGAAGTGGCCCACGAGCCGGGCGCACAGAACTACGCGCTGGGCGCGGTAGGGTCCGGCTTCGCCTTGCCCTTGAACTCGAGCCGGAGCCGGCCCGCGTCCGCTGCCGAGAAGTTCGGATCTTCGCGACGCTTGAGGACCACGGCCATGGCCCGCAGCATCGGGCCCCGGCGCTGACCGGGCTTGCGCAGCTCGTCCAGCGGGGCGTTCGTGATCTCTTCGATGATGTCGATTTCGTCGATGGTCAGGCTGTTGAGATCAAGGGAGAGGAGTTCCCCCAGGTCCCCGCCCACGGCGGTCTTCTTCGCCACGTCTAGTCCCCCTCAAGGTGCTGACGGACCACGGCGCTGATCTCGCGCTCGTAGGTCTCGGTTACTTCGGCGCTCTTGCGCGCCATGGCCCGGAACAGGAACCGGTTCGGTCGGATGTGCCGCTTCGGGTAGCCGAAGTGCACGGCTGCCGCATACGGGACGCGAGCGGCGGAGCCCGCCTTCACCTGGGCCCCCTTGACGGAGGCGGTGACCTTGACGGACTTCGCGAGCTTGCCCGGCTTGTAGCGCTTGCTGGACTTCGCGTCCCGGCGGCCCTTCGGCGCGGTGGCCTCCGCCTCCGGCTTGACCACTTCCGCCGCCGCCTTGTTCGCGGCCCGGACGGAGTTGTTCAACTCCCGGTCCTTGAGCCGGCGCACGTTGCGCTGAAGGGCGGTCATCCCCTGTACCCGGACTGTGAAGGCGCTGGTGCGGGCCATCGGGCCTCACCCCTGATCTGGGGCGCTCATTGCCTTCAGCGCGGTCACCGGCTTCGGCTCCACGTAGGTCAGCCGAATGGCCGGGTTGCCGTCGCCCGGGTCCAGCACGCGGAAGGGCAGGGTGTGAACGGTCACGTCGTCCGTGGAAGCCTCCGGGGACTCCCCAGTGAACTGGATGGCCGGGCATTCGATCTTCATGCTCGTGCCCGCGGTGAGGCCCGTGAGGTCCACGCGGAAGCCGATCACCTCACCGGCAACGAACGCTTCGTAGAGCTTCAGGGAGTCCGCGGAGAACTCCCCCTCAAGCTCACCCTCGTACGTCGGCACGGCAGCGCGGACCGGCTTCTTCTTCAGGGCGTTGGCCCGCAGAAAGCGCCGGTCCGTCTTCATGCCCAGGTCCCCGGTGAGGGACAGCTTCCCGGCGTCCAGCGGGACCGGAGTCCCGGCCCGGGTCAGGGTCACGGCGGTGCGGGTCCAGTCGTACGGCCGGCCGGTCGCCGGGTAGTCGATGGGCAGCACCTGAGCCGGGGTGCTGGTGTGGGACACGTCCTGAAAGTCGAAGGACACGTTGAGCGTGACCGCGTTCTCCGTCTCCGCGGTCAGCTCCCACTCAGTGGCGACGCACCCCACGTGCTTGTAGGCCACGTTGGTTCCGTCGATGGTGGGACGGATCATCTGGGCCGTGAAGCTGGGCGCGGCACTGGACGCGGCAGTCTCGAAGACGTGCGTCCGGGTGCTCCCGGAGTCGGTGAAGGTGTGCTTGTCGAAGGCGGCACTCAGGAGCGCGGCAGCGCCCACGTCCAGGAGGTCAACCTCAAGCTCACCCTCCCCGCCCATCTGCACGATGTTCCGGCGGTCCGCGCGGGCGGTCTGCATACCCCGGCGGAAGCCGACGCTCTCAATGAACTCCTTGGCCACCTTCCACGAATCCGCCTTCCCCTCGTAGCCGATCGTGGACGTAGGCGCCGTGCCGTACGTGGTCTCTTCTCCAATGCCAATGGCAGCGTCCAGCGCCATGCGGTCCCCCCTAGGTTGTGGTGCGTCCGCGCACCCTCACGCGGACGGTCAGGGCGCTGTACGCCCCGTCTGTGGTCTCTGCGGTCTCGACGGTCGATGACTCCGGCCGGAGGTCCAGAAGCCCGGCGACGCTCGCGCGGTCCACGGCCCGGCAGGCGTCCGCCACCACGTCCCGGAGGACGTACGCGCCCCGCTCCGCGCCGATCGGGTCGCCTGGGGCGATCACCACGGCGTGGGCTTCCACGTAGCCGGTGACTGCCGTGGGTTTCCGCGGGCCGGCTCTCATGGCGACGGGCTCAAGCTCTTCGTCCGTCGTGGCGCCCAACCAGAGCTGTTGCCGGCGGTCGGACTGCCCGGTCTCCGCGAAGGTGAGTTGCACCCCGGCGGGGACGAGCCCCTTGAGCGCTTCGAAGAGCGCAACCTTCGCGTCGAAGATCAGCGGCACGGCAGCCCCCTACAGGAAGAAGAACGGCAGGCGGACGCGGTACCGGTTGAGCTGGGCATTGACCTCCGGCAGGCTCGTGGGCCGCCAGTTCCCGCCCGCCTGGGCAAGCTGGATCGAACCGAATTCGCTTTGAAGCTGAAGCGCGCGGTCCGGGACGCGGGAGACGAGATCCAACAGGTACTGCCGGGCGATCTTGCGCACGCACCACCGGATGGTTTCGGGGGCGGCATCGACGCCTTCCCACTTCCGCCCGCAGTACGTTTCGACGGTCTCAACGGCGTAGTCGATGGCTTCGCTAAGCGTGGCGTCCGGGAAGAGCTGGGCGTCCCCCAGCCCGTCCAGTGCGCGCAGCTCGTCAACGGTTGCGTATGACAAAGGGCCCCCTCCCCCGGGAAGGGCCCGGCCCGCTCAGGCGAGCAGACCGGGCCCAGGCCGTGGCAGCGTTACGCGCCACCGCCGACCGTCAGCACCTTGACCGCGCGCTCATCGACAAGGAGACCGTCCGCCCGCTGAAGGAAGCGGTAGACCACCTGATCGTTGAGGAACTTGAGGTCAACGGACCGCTCGACACGGAGCGGACCGGCAAGGCGCACGGTGTACTTCGACAGGTCTCCGAAGGTGACCTTCGTGTCCGGCACACCCACGTCAGTGAGGACCGGCCGGCCGTTGAAGGTGTCCGGGCCGCCCACGATCACGGAGGACTGCCACAGGTACTGACCGTCCGTGCTCTTCAGCTTCCGCATCTGGGCCGCCACCTTGTCGGAGACGACGAAGGCAGCGTTGCCCCGGTACGAGCTGGGCAGCTCGTAGTACAGGTCAATGAGCGCGTCCGAAACGGTCGCGTCCTTCGCGGTGGCGGTGAACGTGGCCGTGGCCGGCGAACCGGCGGTGACGATGCCCTTCGGCTGGTTCGTGCCGGTGCCGGTCAGGAAGTGCTGACCCATGCCCGCACCGATGGCCGGGCCCGCGTCGCCCACCAGGAAGGAGACAAGATCAAGGGCCTGATCCTGTACGAACTCCGTGGACAGGGTGGACGCGTAGCCGTACTTGTACGCGCCAACGGACCGCTGAACGGTGGTCGGGTTCGACTCCGGGATGTTCGCGTTCTCGTTGACGATGGACGCGGCAGCCCGGCCCACGACAACGGTGAAGTCCATGGGCTCACCGGAACTCGTGGTCAGGATGGTGGCGCCACCGCGCATGACCGTGGACCGCTCAACGGCCTCCGCCAGAAGCCGGCCGTACAGGGTCCGGGCGATCACGGTGTTGCCCGGGTTGGTCTTCGTGTCGATGGCCGCGCGGGACTCCGGGGCCTCCGGGGCGAATGTCAGCCCCTCGTTGATCTTCAGCGAGCGGAGCTGTTCCGCCGCCTGGGCCAGCTTGTCCGGGGCGTTCCCCTTGGAGCCGGTCCCCTTCAGGCCCTGCATGAGGGCGCTGACGGACTCGCCGGACTTCAGGACTTCAATGCCCCGCTTGATCCGGCCGTCGTAGTCGGCAATGGCGCCCAGGAGCGCGGTCTCCTTGGACCGGGCGTCCGCGTCCATCTCCTTGCCGGCGAACTCCTCGCTCAGGGCGCGAAGCTCGTTGGTGGCCCGCTCGCGCGCCTCAAAGTTCGCGCTCAGGGTCGTTGCGTCCATGTGTGGTTCCCCCCGTGGTGATGAGCGCGCGAACCAGTGCACGCGCCTTCTTGTGCTCTTCCGGCTCGTCCTCTTCGGGCTCGTCCGCCGGGTCCTTCTCGTCCGGCCCCCCAGCCGGCTCGTCCGTGCTCTCCGGCGACTCGTCCGGCGTGTCCTCTTCGGACTCGTCCGGGTCTTCGTCGTCCGGCTTCGCGGCACGGAGCGCGACGCCTAGCACTGCCTCAATGGACCGAAGTGCCGCGTCGGTGGTCGGGTAGGCCGGGTTCAGCACCGGGCCCAGCTCCGCCACGTCCATCTGTGTGATCTCCCGGATGGGGAGACCGGTCTCCGGGTCGGTGCCCGCCCGGCGCTGCCCACCCCGGGCCACGCGGAAGGTGAAGGAGGAGCCCTTCACGTCACCGCGCTTGAGGAGTTCGGCAAGGTCCCGGCCGGTGCTCGTGTTCGGAAGGTCGATCTCGTACCAACCGCCGTGCTCGTCTTCGCCCACGCGGAGCGTCCCGGACGAGCGCCGGCCAAGCACCTGATCCACGTTGTGGTTGAAGGTGGCGATCACGTCGTTGCGCTCAAGGGACGCCATACCGGCGCCCGGCGCGATGCGCTCGCGGAAACCCCCCAGATCGTGGCTCAGCTCGTTGAAGCGGTAGGCGTACCCGCGGGCGGTCATCCCGTCGCCGTTGGCCCGGATCTCAGCCGGACTCGTCAGGCTCCGCGTCTCCGTCATCGTCTTCGTCCCCCTCGTTCGTCTCGTCCGGCTCCGGGGGCTCCGGCTCCGGCGTGGTTTCGTTCGCGGGGGGCTCGTCTTCGGCGGACACGTCAGCGAGGTTCAGCGGCACGCGGTACGCGGTGCCCAGTCCGTCCGGCAGGGGCTCAAGGTCTTCAGCGGCCCGCACTTCGTCAATGCTGTAGATGCCGTTCTGAAGGCCCAGGGAGTACAGCTCCATGCGCTCCTTCGGGGCGCCCCGCTGGATGCCGTCCAAGGAGAACTTCACGAACTTCATGCGGTCCGCGGTCTCCGCGAACAACAGGCGGGTGAAGCCCGCCTCAATCCGCTCGAGCCACGGCCGAAGGCTGAACATGGAGAACGCTTGGTTCTGTTCGGCCAGACCGCTTCCCCAGCTCGTGGAGCCGGACGCGTCCGCGATCAGGTGCGGAGGCACGCCGAAGATCCGTGCGATCTCCGGGACCTGAAAGGCCCGGGTCTGTAGGAACTGGGCTTCGTCCGGCGACAGGCTGACCTTCGAGAACCGGGCGCCCTCCGTCAGCAGTGCGACGCGGTGAGCGTTCTCCGGTCCCGTGTTGGCCAGTCGCCACGCCTCACGAGCGCGGGCAAGCCCTTCTTCCGACATGGCGCCGGGGACTTCCACGATGGCCGCGGGTACGGCGCCGTTCGCAAAGAACTTCGCGCCGTAGGTCTGGGCCGCGAGCGCAAGCCCGATGCTCTCCCGCGCGTAGTTGATCGGGCTCACGCCGGTGAATTCGCCGGGCAGCATCATCCCGGGGATGTGCAAGATCTCTCGGGAGGTGAAGTAGCCAACGGCGACTTCGTTCCCGTCCGCGTCGATGTCGAACGCTTCGAAGACCTTGCGCCGGCTGCCGTCCACCACTACCGCGTGCGTCACGATCCGGGACGGGTCCAGCACGTCCAACCCGACGATGGCCGTGTTGTCCGGCGACCACCGCACGGCAAGGTAGGCGTTGCCCTCAAGGAGGAGGGACAGCACGATCTGAGAGATCAGGTCGATACGGCCCAGCCCGCCGGGCTCCGCCGTGGGGTAGTCCAGCCACGTCGGAGAGTTGATCTCCCGGCGCGCACCGCCCCGGCGCGAATACGTGGCGACCGGCAGCGTGGCAATCGTCTCCGACAGAAGTCGGATGCACGCGAAGACCGCGGACACCTGAAGGGCCGTGCTGCCGTTGACCCGCTGCCCCGCGGACGAGACCACACCCGGGTACGGGTACAGGTCCGTATCCGGTTCCCAGGTGGCCCGCGTCTCAGCGCGGGGCTTGAAAAGTGCAGACCAGAAGCCCACGATCTCACCCCCGTGCCCGCGCACAGAGGCGGGCTAAAGATCGTTGAAGAACTCCGCGCTACCCCCGTAGGCGAAGACCTCACCGCCGTCTTCCCAGGTGGCGAGGATTGGCGCGTCAGCGAAGCCGGGGTTGTCCTCACGCCACAGCACCGCGCCGTGAACGGCGAGGATCATGGCTATGGCAAGGTCGATCTTCCGGCGGGAAGACGCGTGCTCTTTCGTGATGCGGGCCCCGTGGCGATCTTCACGGAGCACCGCGTTGCCTATGTGCCGGGCCAACGCCGGGTTCCCGTCGTGGCTGAGCCGGCCGTCCCGGGCCGCGTCGTACACGGCCTGAGTCGCCGGGATCATTCGCTTCAGGCTGTTGGTCGGGAAGGCTTCGACCGGGTGACCCTCCGCCTCAAGGCGATCAAGGGTTTCCTCCCAGCGGTACGGGTCAGCCACCAGCGTCCGGACCGTGTACGTGTCCAGCGCGGAGCGGAGCGCGTCCCGTACGTCCGCCATCGGCACCCGCCAGTGAGCGTCATCCGGCGGAGCTTCCCAGTGGCCCAGCACGAAGACCCGAAGGTCCGCGACACGGCAGGCGACCAGCGCCGTGGAGTCGCCCTTCCAAGCCCCGTCGAAGCCCAGGACCACGGCGTCACCGGCGGTGAGCGTGTCGTCCACGGCAAGGGAGTCCCACAGGCCGTGAGGCAGCCACGAGCTACCGCCCCTCACGAACTGGGACAGGCGGTAGATCCGGAAGGACGCCTCCGTACTGCGCTGACACGCAGCTTCGAAGTCCGCCACGTTCAGGATGTCGAAGGACGGGTTGCAGGCCCGCCAGACCTCCGGGTCCGTGTGGTCCACGGTGTCCCCGATGCGCGGGCCCCACGAGCGGTAGAAGAGCGTGGGGTCCTCAAGCTCCCCGGCGTTCACGCGCTCGCCCTGGGTGCAGAGCTGAGCGAAGGGCCCATCCGGGTCCGGACCGGCCGTGGAGATCACCCAGAACATGGGCTGATTCCGTGCGGCGGACCCCAGGGTCAGCGCGTCGAAGAGGTCAGCCGACTTCGCGAAGGCGTACTCATCAAGGCTGACCGAAGACGGGTTCAGACCCTGTTGGCGGCCCGCGTCAGCGCTGACCACCCGATACGAGTTGTCCGCGTACCGGATGATGTCCCGCTGTACCTCACAGACCGCGGACAGCCGGGGCGACGCAAGGACCATTGCCTTCGCCGCGTCGAACACCATGCGGGCCTGTGCCCGGTCGTTGGCGGCAGCGATGATCTGACGCTGAGCGTCAGCCCGGTCCGCCACCAGGTGGTACAGCATGATCCCCGCGGCAAGGGTGCTCTTGCCGTTCTTGCGGGCCACGCAGACCACGGCCGTGCGGTGCTTCCGGCGCCACCGCCCGAACGGGTCGCGCTCGAGCCGGTAGGCATCCACGAGAAGATCCCGCTGCCACGGCAGGAGCGTGAAGGGCTGCCCGGCGAACGAGCCGGTCAACACACAGAACTTCTCAATCCAGTTGGCCACCCGGTGGCCTTCGGAGGGGAACTCCGCGCCGGCCGGGATGTGCCGCGCGATGACAGGATCAAGCCCGTCCCACATGCCGCACCCCCCGGTTAGAAATCGGCGGGACTTGCCGCCACCCGGCGGGCCTCCGCCGCGACGATGCCCAGGCGCATACGCGCTTCGGGCGTGAAGCCAATGGCTGTCTCGATGGCCCGGAGTTCGCGCTCCGTGGACTCCACGAACCGCATGGCCGGGTGAATGGCCGGCTGCCCCGTGGACCCCACGACGGAGAGCCCTTCCTTGTGGATCAGGTCCAGCAAGTCCGCTCGCCGGTCGTGAAGCTCCGCGTACCGCAAGATCACGTTGCGGTCCGTCTCCGGGCTGTACGCCCCGCTGCCCGCCTGCCACACGGCCCGCCAGACCTCACGGCCCTGGGCCTTCAGGTGGCTGGGCACCCGCGGGGCACGCCCCTCGTAGACCACGGGGGCAGCGTCCGGAGTAGCCGCTCCGTTCGGGTTGCCCGTTCGCTGGGCTGGGCTCTTCGCTCGCGACACCTGACACCCTCCTAACCGGGTCTTGAGACCCCTTAGCGGGTGCCTTTCTCAGGGGTGCGGAACGGGCTTTGCCCAGGTCAGACAGCGCCCGGGAGTCCAAAAACGGAGCCGCACCTAGGGCGCGTTTTCCGAGCTGGGGCCGGGATCGCCGGCGGGCACGCGCGGGAACTTCCGGGCCGCTCTCCCCCTCCCGTCAGAAGGGCGGAGCCGTGTAGCCCATGTCCACGCGCGTCTTCGCCTTGTGGCACGAGCGGCACAGGAGCTGAACGTTGGCGTCCACGTCCTCACCGCCACGCGACAGGGGAACGATGTGGTCCACGTCGATGGCCGATGCCAGGAAGGACAGACCACAGTGCGCGCACGAGCCACGACCCACGCGCTTCAGCGCACGGCGCAGACGAGCGGCAGCGTTGTTCCCCCGGGCGATGGCCTCACGGCGCTTGCGGTGAGACTGCACAGACCGGCCGGACTCGTAGGCCCGGTGATGCTCAGCGCACCGCCCCGCATGGGTGGCGAACGCCCGACAGTCCAGACAACGGGTGCGCATGGCCACCCCCCTCCTACGCATGGCCCCCCTTCCGGGAGACCCCCCTCCCTACTCGCGTGAGTAGGGCTTCAAGAAGAAGTCCATGCCGCTCCACCTGGGCGGGCTTACAACCCCGTTCGTCTCACCCCTCAAGGGCGGGTTACTGATGGGCGGCCCAGGGCCCCCACGAACGGCATGGACTAGAGCCCACCCCCGGGTTCGAACCGGGATCTCTGTGGCCGATGTCCCGGACGAGCCGGGCCGGTACCACGCACCTCTACCGATTGGGTCAGGCGGGCTAGCTTGCGGCCGGCTGGATTCGAACCAGCGTTGCCCCCTCTCCGGGGGAGTCCTGTGCCCGTTAGACGACAGCCGCTTTAGGCGATTCCGCGGGAGCTACCCGCCACGCCAAGGGATCGAAGGACGAGCCCTGTTGGCGCGCTGCCGTCCCGGTGAGGGGAGTTTCACGCGCTCGCACGGGTGGGAGGAGTCGAACCTCCGCCGTCCCGGTTTTGGAGACCGGCGCTCTTCCGCTGAGCTACACCCACGAGGCCCGGGGCTCAGAACCCGGGTGGAGATCCACACCGGGGAGCCGCACGGGCGTGAGGGCGGGTACTCAGTCCGCCAGATGGCGCGTAGCCGGAAGGGTGCGCGGTATCCCCTGCCCTCACCCTGTATCTAGGGCGTGGATTGCCCGGAGGGGGCCGGGCGGAGGCCGGTCGGGCGGAGGCTCGTGGCGGGCCCGGTGACGAAGTGACGAAGTGGCGGGCCGGTCCGGGTTACCCCTACAGATAGGTTTTTGGATCTCCGTAGAGTGGATTGGACCTAATCGTCATTTCGTCACTTCGTCACTGGTAACTACTGGGTGTCCGATTGCCTGACTCTGTGTAGTGGCTTGGTTCTGGGCAATCTGCGCCCCGCCCCTCCGCCGAAGGTCCCGGGCACACGCAAAGAGGGCCGGACCCACCCGGCCCGGCCCTCCCTGTCACGCGCTCAGCTCGAAGGCGTCCGTCTCTGCCTCCGCGTCCACGAGCTTCACGAACTCGACAACGACCCGATCATCAATCTTGTAGCCGCCGCGGACTCGTCCGCCGTGCGCGTTCCCCGTTCGCTTGATCTTGACCCGCTGGACGAAGAGAGCAATGAGCTTCCGGCGCTCGTCCTGATCGGCGGAGGCCCACCACGAGCCTTCGCCCAGGGGGTCCGTCGAATCGCCATCGTTGTGAAGCCATGCCGCAAGGGGCAGCTCTACGGACTCCGGAGCGCTCAGGCCCTCCAACGCCTTCGTGGCCCGCTCGATGCGCGCTTCTATGTTCTCCTTGCGCTTCTTGAAGCGCTCCCGCCCAACGGGCCCGTCGTAGAGACCCGCCTCAAGGTCGTCGTACAGCTCTTCCACGGCCCGCTGAGCGTCCGCCCGCTCCGCCTTCAGCTCCGCCCGTTCAGCGGCTGTCTTCGGGTCTTCCTGACCCTGTGAGAAGACCAGCGTTGCCGCGCGAACCGCAAGGACGGTCTCCGGAGCCGGGTCGCTCCGCGTTGCGTCTTGGATCAAGGCGAAGACCTTGCGGGCAACGTGGTCATCGACGTGCGATTGCATCGCGCTGTTGCCGCTCGTGTGCTCGCCCTTCGCCGGCTTCGCCTGGGAATCCCGGGTGCACTTGTAACGCGGCTTCGGCCCGCTGTTGAGGCCCTTGAGCGGGCGGTTGCACTCACACACGGAGACGGGCTTCTTCTCCGCGTCCCGGAGGCCGGAGAGAAGCGACTCACCCCGTGCCAGCCCCTCACCCTGTCCGCGCCCGTTCAACCAGTCCTGAAGCTGGTACCACTCCGCGGGCGGGATGATCGGCTCACAGATCATGACGGGGCGCCCATCGTCGTCCCGATTGATGCGGTACCCGATCAGCGTGCTCGTTCGGGTGCCGTCTTCCTTGACCCGGTAGACGGGCTCAGCGCTCATACCAGCGATCACCGGGTTCATGAGGATGCCCTTGAGGGTCCGAACGCCCCACTGGGAGTTCTTCCGCTCCTTGCCCTTGTTTCGGCCTCGGGTCGGAACACCCCGCTCGTTCATGTCGGTGCAAATGCCGGAGAGGGAGCCGGGGTGCGCCTTCCTGGGCTGAATCGGGATGTGCATGTGTTCCTTGATCGTCGCCCAGATGCGGCGGAGGTTCGCCGCTTCCTTGGGGACGTGCACGAGCCGGTAGAGCGGGTACTTGCTGTCCGGGCTGAAGAACTTCTCCGACTGGAACCCGTACGTCGTCTGACCGCCCAGCCAGCTCCCTTGAGCACGCTGGGCCGCCTTCACGTCGCGAACCTTCTTGCTCTTCTTCTGGGACTCCTGGTGTACGGCGTCAAGCCGCATGATCAGGTAGATCAACGCCATGGTGTCGCGCGGGGCAAACACGCCGTCCATGACGCTGACGATCGTGATTCCCAGGCGGTGAAGCTCCGTGACGATCGGTATGGCGTCGGCTACCTCCCGGCGGGAGAAGCGGCTCACGTCGTAGACCACGAGCATGTTGAAGAGCCGGTTGCGGGCCGCCGTGAGCATGGCCTCAAAGCCCTCACGGTAGGCGTCTGGGTCCCAGCCTGAGACGCCGATGTCTTCGAAGTGGCGGAAGAACCGTGCTTCGCGCTTGCCGGCTTCGGCTTCGTTCGTGTCCCGCTGAACCATGGGGGACGCTTCGGTCTTGTCCGACTTCGCGGAGGACTGCCGTACGTAGCTGGCAGCGATCGTTTCGATCTGCGGAAGCTCGAAGGCGTCGAAGCCTGCCGGGCGTGCGGGGGCGAAGGTAGGCGGGACCACGGGGGGCCTCCCTGTCTCGTAGGTGCCGTGAGCCCGTTGGGGCTGTGCACCTGGGGACTAGGAAGCCGATTGCCTGTCTGTCGTACTGATCTGTGCGAACCCTAGGGAATGCACAGGTCAGGGGCATGTTCGGACCGTAGTCCCGAACGGTGAAACCCGAAGGCGTTGCCGAGCACGACGAAGGCGGTCTTGCGGCCCACACCGGGCAGCTTGACCAGGTCCGCCAGGCGGCCGGGGACCTCGCCCCCGAAGTCGTCCCGGAGCGCGGCGGCCAGGCCCATGATCGACTTTGTCTTGGCCCGGAAGAAGCCGGTCGGCCGGATCAGCTCCTCGACCTCCTCGGGGACGGCGGCGGCCAGGTCCTCCGGGGTCGGGTACGCCGCGAAGAGCGCCGGAGTGGTCTGGTTGACCCGCAGGTCGGTGGTCTGGGCGGACAGGACCGTGGCGACCAGGAGCTCGAAGGGGTTGCGGAAGTCGAGCTCGGGATGGGCGTACGGATAGACGTCGGCGAGCTCCCGGTTGATCTTCCGGGCCCGCCGGACCATGCCGAGGTGCGACTCGGGCCTGGCGGCGGCCTTCTTCGCGGTCTTCTTGGCGGCCTTCGCGCCGGGCTTCGCGGCAGCCGCCTGCCCGGCGGCGGCCACCTTGCCCGCCGACTCCTGCGCCGGCTCCTGCGCCGCCTTCTCCGCCGCCTTCTCCGCCGCCTTCTCCGCCGCCTTGTGCGGCGTCTCCTTCTTCACGGCTGCAGTCGTCTTCTTCGACGTGCCAGCCGCGCCCCGCGATGAGCGTTTTGTCGCATTTGCCTGTTTCGACACACCGCGTTCGCCCACAGCGGAATTAGCTTCGTCCCGCACTCTTCCAGCCCCCTTGGCCTGTGCTCTCACCGGCGAGTTGGACACCCGGCCAGCCTAGGGGCCGCCGCCGACATCCGCCCCGGGCGCACCCGATCACGACCCAATCGGGCCCCTGACGTACGGAAAGGCCCTCCGGTGAGTCAAACTTGTTGTGATTGATCGCACCTGAGGTCGACATAGGAGAGAACTCGTGGACGACGTTCTGCGACGCGCGCCGCTGTTCGCGGCGCTCGACGACGAGCAGGCCGCCGAGCTGCGCGCCTCGATGAGTGAGGCGACGCTCGCCCGTGGCGACGCACTGTTCCACGAGGGCGACCCGGGCGACCGGCTCTACGTGGTGACCGAGGGCAAGGTCAAGCTGCACCGCACCTCGCCCGACGGCCGCGAGAACATGCTGGCGGTCCTCGGCCCCGGCGAGCTGATCGGCGAGCTGTCCCTCTTCGACCCGGGCCCGCGCACCGCGACCGCGACCGCGCTCACCGAGGTCAAGCTGCTCGGCCTCGGCCACGGCGACCTCCAGCCCTGGCTGAACGCGCGCCCGGAGGTGGCCAGCGCCCTGCTGCGCGCCGTCGCCCGCCGCCTGCGCAAGACCAACGACCAGATGTCCGACCTGGTCTTCTCCGACGTCCCGGGCCGTGTCGCCCGCGCGCTCCTCGACCTGTCGCGCCGCTTCGGCGTGCAGTCGGAGGAGGGCATCCACGTCGTCCACGACCTCACCCAGGAGGAGCTGGCCCAGCTGGTCGGCGCCTCCCGCGAGACGGTCAACAAGGCGCTCGCCGACTTCGCCCAGCGCGGCTGGCTGCGCCTGGAGGCCCGCGCCGTGATCCTGCTCGACGTGGAGCGCCTCGCGAAGCGCTCGCGGTAAGCGGAGTCAGCGCACTCAGCGCTCTCAGCCGAGTCGTACGTACGAGAAGGGGGCCGCCCGGTCGATCCGGGCGGCCCCCTTTCGTCTGCGTATGGAGAGCGACGCTCTCTGTTTCTAGCGCTTCGATCCGTCCACGATCAGCGGGTTCGAGCCGCCACCGCCGCAGGGCACCGCGTAGACCGGGTTCTTGGCCGAGGCCTCCCGGTAGGCGTCGATGCACTGGTTCATCAGGACCTTGTCGGTCAGCGAGTCGTTGAGGATCTTGTTGGCGCGGGCGATGCCCTCGGCCTCGATACGACGCCGGTCGGCCTCGGCCTTCGCGGTGCGGGATGCCTCCAGGGCGCGCTCGGTGGCCTGCTGCTGCTGGATCTTGCGGTCGATCTGGTCCTGCAGGGCGTCGGACGGCTTCACGTTGCGCAGGTTGACCGTGGTGACCTGGATGCCGCGCGGGGCGAGCCGCTGCTTGATGAGGGCCGCGATCTCGGCGTTGATCCCCTCACGGTCGGAGGCGTACCCCTCCTCGCTGGTGTGGCGGGCGAAGACGTTGCGGACGATCTCACGGCTGTCCGGGTAGACCAGCCGCTGCTGGATGGCGTCCTCGCTGCCGGCCAGCCGGTACAGCTCGACGGCCTGCGACGGATGCACCGCCCACTTCACGGTGACCTCGGCGTACATCACGCCACCCTGCGAGGAGCGGACCTCGACCACCTCCTTGTCGGAGAGGTTGAGGTCCACCGGGCGCGTCGAGAAGGTCGTCACGCTGGTGAACGGCGACACCACGTGCAGGCCGGAGGAGAGCGGCGAGCCGACCTTGCCGAAGGCGACCGGGACGCCGACCTCGTACGCGCTGACGACGTACGTCATGCTCGTGACCAGCGAGAACAGGCCGGCGAGCAGGGCGCCGAGCGCACCCAGCTTGAGGCCGCGGGTGTCGTTCGCGCGGCCGACGAAGTAGAGCACCGCCGCTGTGATGACCAGCAGGATGGCTATGACGAACACGGGCTTCCCCCCGAGAGCTACGGCCAAATGTAAGCGGAGCGTAAGACACCCGCCGCAGCCCAGGGGTTCCAGGGTCCGGTCAGTTCATGGGGACGATCGGTTCAGAGGCCGATCGGATCGTAGGCCGATCGGATCAGAGGTCGGACGGATCAGGGGCCCGAACGGATCAGGGGCCGATCGGATCAGAGGTCGGACGGATCAAGGGCCGAACGGATCAGGGGCCGATCAGATCAGGTCGTGCTCGCGCAGGTAGTCCAGCTGCGCCCGCACCGAGAGCTCCGCGGCCGGCCACAGCGAGCGGTCCACGTCCGCGTAGACGTGGGCCACCACCTCCGGAGCCGTCCGGTATCCGGCCTCCACCGCCGTCTCCACCTGGGCGAGGCGGCTCGCCCGGTGCGCCAGATAGAACTCCACGGCCCCCTGCGCGTCCTCCAGGACCGGCCCGTGGCCCGGCAGGACCGTGTGGACGCCGTCGTCGACGGTGAGCGAGCGCAGCCGCCGCAGCGAGTCCAGGTAGTCCCCGAGCCGCCCGTCCGGATGGGCCACCATCGTCGTGCCCCGCCCCAGGATGGTGTCCCCGGTCAGCACCGCGCGGTCGGCCGGCAAGTGGAAGCAGAGCGAGTCGGAGGTGTGGCCCGGCGTCGGTACGACCCTGAGCTCGAGCCCGCCGGTGGTGATCACGTCACCGGCGGCGAGGCCCTCGTCGCCGAGCCGCAGCGCCGGGTCGAGCGCCCGCACCGTGGTCCGGGTCAGCTCCGCGAACCGCGCCGCGCCCTCGGCGTGGTCCGGATGGCCGTGGGTGAGCAGGGTGAGCCCGATCCGCTTGCCGAGCTTCTCGGCGGTCTGCACCACCCGCCGCAGATGGTCCTCGTCGAGCGGTCCGGGATCGATGACGACGGCGAGGTCGGCGTCGGGCTCGGCGACAATCCAGGTGTTGGTGCCGTCCAGGGTCATCGCGGAGGGGTTGGGCGCGAGGACGTTGACCGCGCGGGCGGTCGCCGGCCCGGAGACCACGGCCCCGCGCGGCTGCCCGGGAAGCGCGTGGGCGTCGCTCATATCGTCCCTCCTTCGCGTCCGGCCGAGGGGATGTGCTTCGTGAACTCATCGTGCCCCGGCCAGCTCAGGATCACCTCGTCGCCGTCGAGGCGCGCCTGCGCGAGCACGGGGGTCATGTCCTGGCCCCGGGCCGCGGCGAGGGCCTCGGCGGCCGTGCCGTACCGCTGCAGACCGCGCAGGGTGGAGATGGTCGGCGGCATCATCGTGAGCTCGCCGCGGTCGTAGCCGGCCGCCGCGTCCTGCGGGCGGATCCAGACGGTGCGGTCGGCCTCGGTGGAGGCGTTGCGGGTGCGCTGGCCGGCCGGGAGCGCCGCCACGAAGAACCAGGTGTCGTAGCGCCGCGGCTCGAACTCGGGCGTGATCCAGCGGGCCCACGCGCCCAGCAGGTCGGAGCGCAGCACCAGGCCGCGCCGGTCCAGGAAGTCGGCGAAGGAGAGCTCGCGGGCGACGAGCGCCGCCCGGTCCTTCTCCCAGTCGTCGCCGGTCGTGTCGCCGACGACCGAGTCCGGCGTCTGGCCGGCGAGCAGGACGCCCGCCTCCTCGTACGTCTCACGGACGGCCGCGCAGACGACGGCCTGCGCCTGCGCGGGGTCGGCGAGGCCGAGCCGGGCCGCCCACTCCTCGCGGGACGGGCCCGCCCAGCGCACCGGGTGCTCGTCGCGCGGATCGACGCCGCCGCCCGGGTAGGCGTACGCGCCGCCCGCGAAGGCCATGGAGGCGCGGCGGCGCAGCATGTGCACGAGGGGGCCGTCCGCACCGTCCTTCAGGAGCAGCACGGTGGCCGCCCGCTTGGGGGCCGCGGGCACGAGCTCACCGGCGGCGAGGGCGCGGATGCGGTCGGGCCATTCCGGTGGGTACCACTGACCATTCGACTGACCATTCGACATGGCCGGATGCTATGCGCAAGCATCGAAATGCACGAGAGCCGATTCCTCCTGGACGGGAGGAACCGGCTCCACACGTGTGGAAGGGCCGGGCTCGGGCCTCAGGCCTCCAGCTCCACCTGGACCTCGACCTCGACCGGGGCGTCGAGCGGGAGGACCGCCACGCCGACCGCGCTGCGGGCGTGCACACCCTTGTCGCCGAGGACGGCGCCGAGCAGCTCGCTGGCGCCGTTGACGACGCCGGGCTGGCCGGTGAAGTCGGGGGCGGAGGCGACGAAGCCCACCACCTTCACGACCCGCTTGATCCGGTCCAGGTCACCGGCGACCGACTTCACGGCCGCGAGCGCGTTCAGCGCGCAGGTGGCGGCGAGCTCCTTGGCCTCCTCGGCCGTCACCTCGGCGCCGACCTTGCCGGTCAGCGCGAGCTTGCCCGCGACCATCGGAAGCTGGCCCGAGGTGTAGACGTACACGCCCGACTGCACGGCCGGCTGGTACGCGGCGAGCGGCGGCACGACGTCCGGCAGGGTCAGGCCCAGTTCGGCGAGCTTCGCCTCGACGGCCCCGCTCATCAGGACTTCTCCCGCTTCAGGTAGGCCACGAGCTGCTCGGGGTTGTTCGGCCCGGGCACGACCTGGACGAGCTCCCAGCCGTCCTCGCCCCAGGTGTCAAGAATCTGCTTCGTCGCGTGCACCAGCAGCGGCACAGTCGCGTACTCCCACTTGGTCATGAGCCGACTGTAGCCGCTGCGGGGAGGCGCCCCGTTCCCGTAGGGGCTCATTCGGGGAGCGTCTCGGGGGTGTCTCCGGGGCTTCTCGGGGGCTTCTCGGGGGCTTCTCCGGGGCGGCCCTCTGATTGCTGCGGGCCGCCAGTGGTTAGGCTCGAAGACGTGAGCAGGCTCCAGGTCGTCAGCGGCAAGGGCGGTACCGGTAAGACGACGGTCGCCGCCGCACTCGCGCTCGCCCTCGCGACCGAGGGAAAGCGGACCCTCCTGGTCGAGGTGGAGGGCAGGCAGGGCATCGCGCAGCTCTTCGAGGCGGAGGCGTTGCCGTACGAGGAACGCAAGATCGCCGTCGCGCCCGGCGGCGGCGAGGTGTTCGCGCTGGCCATCGACGCCGAGCGCGCCCTCCTCGACTACCTCCAGATGTTCTACAAACTGGGCAGCGCGGGCCGGGCCCTGAAGAAGCTCGGCGCGATCGACTTCGCGACGACGATAGCGCCGGGCGTCCGTGACGTGCTGCTGACCGGCAAGGCGTGCGAGGCGGTGCGCCGCCGCGAGAAGCAGGGCGGCTTCACCTACGACTACGTGGTGATGGACGCGCCGCCGACCGGCCGCATCACCCGCTTCCTGAACGTCAACGACGAGGTGGCCGGACTCGCCCGGATCGGCCCGATACACAACCAGGCCCAGGCGATCATGCGCTTCCTCAAGTCGCCGGACACGGCGGTGCACCTGGTGACGCTGCTGGAGGAGATGCCGGTCCAGGAGACTGCCGACGGCATCGCGGAGCTGCGCGAGGCGGGGCTGCCCGTCGGCCGCGCCATCGTGAACATGGTCCGGCCGCACGTCCTCGACGAGGCGGCGGTACGGGCCGCCTCCGGCGCCCACCGGGAGGCCGTCGCCGGGGCGTTGGCGTCCGTCGGCATCAAGGGCGGTACGCGGCTGGTCGAACCGCTCCTGGAGCAGGCGGCGGAGCACGCTCAGCGGGTGGAGCTGGAGCGGACCCAGCGCGAGGCGCTGAACGCCATCGGCGTGCCGACGTACGAACTCCCCTTCCTGGGGGACGGGGCGGACATCGCCGGCCTGTACCGGCTGGCGAAGGAGCTGCGGGGACAAGGGGTGGGCGCGTGACGGCGGCCAAGGTGACCGGGACGAAGACCGGGGCGAAGACCGGAGCGAATACCGGGACGAAGACCGGGGCGAAGGCTGGGACCAAGAGCGGGACCGCGGACGGGACGGAGAACGAGACGACGAGCGGGACCGCGGACGGAGCGGAGGACAAGACGGCGGCGGGGAACGGGAAGGCCGTCCCGGGGGCGGGCGGTCTCGACACCGCGCCCGTCCTGGAGCTCGACCCGCTGCTCGACGACCCGGCCACCCGCATCATCGTGTGCTGCGGCGCGGGCGGCGTCGGCAAGACGACGACCGCGGCGGCGCTCGGCGTCCGGGCGGCGGAGCGCGGCCGGCGGGTGGTGGTGCTCACCATCGACCCGGCGCGCCGGCTCGCCCAGTCGATGGGCATCGACTCGCTCGACAACGTGCCGCGCAAGGTGGACGGCATCAAGGGCAGCGACGGCGGCGAACTGCACGCGATGATGCTCGACATGAAGCGGACCTTCGACGAGATCGTCGAGGCGCACGCGGACGCCGACCGGGCCCGGGCGATCCTGGAGAACCCGTTCTACCAGTCGCTGTCGGCCGGCTTCGCCGGTACGCAGGAGTACATGGCGATGGAGAAGCTGGGCCAGCTGCGGGCCCGGGACGAGTGGGACCTGATCGTGGTCGACACTCCGCCGTCCCGCTCGGCGCTCGACTTCCTGGACGCGCCGAAGCGGCTCGGGTCCTTCCTGGACGGGAAGTTCATCAAGCTGCTCATGGCCCCGGCGAAGGTCGGCGGCCGGGCCGGGATGAAGTTCCTGAACGTCGGCATGTCGATGATGACGGGCACGCTGGGGAAGCTGCTCGGGGGTCAGTTCCTGAAGGACGTGCAGACGTTCGTGGCCGCGATGGACACGATGTTCGGCGGCTTCCGGACCCGCGCGGACGCCACGTACAAGCTGCTCCAGGCGCCGGGCACGGCTTTCCTCGTGGTCGCCACGCCGGAGCGCGACGCACTGCGCGAGGCGGCGTACTTCGTGGAGCGGCTGGCCGCGGAGGAGATGCCGCTGGCCGGTCTCGTCCTGAACCGGGTCCATGGCAGCGGCGCCGCCCGGCTGTCGGCCGAGCGGGCGCGGGCCGCCGCAGAAAATCTTGACGAGGGCCGCATTGTGGATCAGGGCGCCGGGAAGACTGCTGGGCGTGGCCCCTTGGCCACTGCTCCCGAGCCGTCAGACCTCGCCACCGCCGCCGTACCGTCCCAGTTGTCCGCATCCGAGGCTGCCCCCACAGCCGACACGCACGACTCCGACGTCAGCGATCCGGACGTCAGGGAACTCACCGCCGGTCTGCTCCGACTGCATGCCGAGCGGATGCAGGTGCTCGCGCGTGAACAGCGCACGCGCGATCGCTTCACCGCGCTTCACCCGGAGGTGGCGGTCGCAGAAGTGGCCGCCCTTCCCGGTGACGTACATGACCTCGACGGACTGCGGGCCATCGGTGACCGTCTGACGGTCGGCCGCATACCGTAGCCGAGGCACGATCCCGCCGCGGGCGCCGCTCGGTGCGCCCGGCGGGGTCGACCGGCGGGGCTAACCCACCGCCGCGTACGTCTCGTACGTCGCGTCGTCGTCCATCGCCACGGGCAGCAGGCCCGCTCCCCGCTCGTACTCCGTGCGCGCGGTCTCCAGCAGCCGGCGCCACGAGGTGACGGTGGGTCGGCGGCGCAGCAGGGCGCGCCGCTCGCGCTCCGTCATGCCACCCCACACGCCGAATTCCACGCGGTTGTCGAGGGCGTCGGCGAGGCACTCGGTCCGCACCGGACATCCGGTGCACACCGCCTTCGCCCTGTTCTGCGCCGCACCCTGCACGAAAAGTTCATCCGGATCGGTAGTGCGGCAGGCCGCCTGCGCACTCCAGTCAGCTACCCAGCCCATACCGGCGCCGTCCTCTCCCGAATCGAGGCTCCCCCACGGCGGTAGCGGCATATTCACCGCTGCCAGTTGGGACGTTACGGAAGGTGGCGACAGCGCAACACCCCCTTCGGGCCCAATCTTGAATGGCCCGAACGGACTATGCGTGCGCGTGAGATCACCCAGGGGAGTGATCGAGGGACATAACTCCCTTTCCGGACATGACCCGGATTCGGACATGAACGTCCCGCGCTTCGGGTACGCGGAATCTCACGCCGATCAGGCCGGTCACGGCCGGTTTTCACGCCGATGTCACGCACGGGTCTTGATGCGGGACCCCACTGCTGTGACAGTTGGGAGCAGCTTAGGCCAAGGCATATACGTGTGTCCGGCGAATGAGAACGTAGGCTGCCCCCATGGCAAAGAAGCGCTCGGGCGGTGGTCTCACCCGGACCCAGCAAGCCGCCAAGTTCCTCGGTGTCAGTGTGCTCTCCGGAGCCGTGCTGGCGGGCATCGCCCTGCCCGCGGCCGGGGCGCTCGGACTGGCCGCCAAGGGCACGGTCGAGGGGTTCGACGAGATCCCGTCCAACCTGAAGACGCCGCCGCTGAGTCAGCGCACGACGATCCTCGACTCCGAGGGCGGCCACATCGCGACCGTGTACTCGCGCGACCGCAAGGTCGTGCCGATCGAGAAGATCTCGCCGTACATGCAGAAGGCGATCGTCGCGATCGAGGACTCGCGCTTCTACGAGCACGGCGCCATCGACCTCAAGGGCGTGCTGCGCGCCATCAACCGCAACGCGCAGTCGGGCGGGGTCGCGCAGGGCGCGTCCACGCTCACCCAGCAGTACGTGAAGAACGTCTTCGTCGAGGAGGCCGGCGACGACCCGGAGAAGGTCGCGCTCGCCACCCAGCAGACCATGGGCCGCAAGGTGCGCGAGCTGAAGTTCGCGATCCAGGTCGAGGAGGAACTGGGCAAGAAGAAGATCCTGGAGAACTACCTCAACATCACGTTCTTCGGGCAGCAGGCGTACGGCATCGAGGCCGCCTCTCAGCGCTACTTCTCCAAGCACGCCGCCGACCTGACCCTCCCCGAGGCCGCCATGATGGCCGGCCTGGTGCAGTCGCCGAGCCGCTTCGACCCGGTGAACGACCTCCAGGAGGCCACCAAGCGCCGCAACATCGTCCTGCAGCGCATGGCCGACGTGAAGGACATCAGCCAGGCGGAGGCCGACAAGGCGAAGGCCACCCCGATCAAGCTCAAGGTGAAGTCACCGAAGAACGGCTGCATCACCGCCGTCGACGGCGCCGGCTTCTTCTGCGACTACGTCCGCAAGACGATCCTCAACGACCCGGTCTTCGGCAAGACCGCCGAGGAGCGCCAGAAGCTGTGGAACCTGGGCGGTCTGACCATCCGGACCACCCTCGACCCGCGCGCCCAGGCCGCCGCCAACGAGGCCGCGGTCGCCAAGGTCGACAAGGACGACCCGGTCGCCGCCACGGTCGTCCAGGTCCAGCCCGGCACCGGCAAGATCCTTTCGATGGGCCAGTCCCGCCCGTACGGCCTCGACCAGAAGCTGCACCAGACGACGCTCAACCTCGCCGTCGGCAAGAAGATGGGCGGCACGACGTACGGCTTCCAGGTCGGTTCGACGTTCAAGCCGATCACCGCCGCGGCGGCCCTGGAGAAGGGGCTGAGCCCGGCCCAGTCGTTCTCGACGCCGTGGAAGATCTCGGTGCCGATGAACTCGTACACCACCTGCTCGGGCGCCCCGTCCGGCTCCGGCAACTGGGACCTGCAGAACGAGACGGAGGCCGAGACCGGCAGCTGGGACATGACCAGCGCGCTCGGCAAGTCCATCAACACGTACTTCGCCAACCTGGAGCAGATGACCGGGCTGTGCGAGACGGTGCAGATGGCGAAGAAGATGGGGTACGAGAGCGAGCTCGGCAAGACGCTGAAGGAGCTCCCCTCCATCACCCTCGGCGGCCAGGAGGCGACCCCGCTCGACATGGCCTCCGTCTACGCGACGTTCGCCAACCGCGGCACGTACTGCTCCCCCGTCATCATCGAGTCGATCACGACGGCCAACGGCGAGAAGCTGAAGGTCCCTCAGAGCCAGTGCTCGCGGGCGATGAGCGAGAAGACCGCCGACACCGTCAACCAGATGCTGAAGGGCGTCGTCGAGGACGGCACGGGTACCCGGGCCGGTCTGAGCGACCGCGACAACGCGGGCAAGACGGGTACCACCAACGACCGCAAGGACGCCTGGTTCGTCGGCTACACGCCGAACCTGTCCACGGCGGTGTGGGTCGGTGACGACGTCGGCGAGAAGCGGCCGATGTACGACATCACCATCGGCGGCCAGTACTACGACAAGGTCTGCGGTGGCTGCCTCCCCGGCCCGATCTGGAAGATCGCGATGACCGGCGCGCTCGACGCCGGCCAGACCCCGTCCTTCGTCCCGGTCGCCCTGCCGCGCGGCGCGAACCCCGAGGACAAGACGAAGGACCCGAGCAAGCGCCCCGACGACAACAAGCCGGGCGGCCCGCAGCCCGGCGCGACGCTCCCGGGCGGCATCGTCATCCCGCCGGACCTGATCGGCGGGACGACCGGCCGCGGCCACCACAAGCCGTAGAGCCGCACATCGCGGGCCCGGACGCCACCGGCCCGCGGAGTGCGGGCCCGGACACCGAGGGCCCGGACACCCGGGCCCGCGGAGCGTGGGCCCGGACACCGCATGACGAAGGGCGCCCCTCCCGGACCGGGAGGGGCGCCCTTCGTCTGTCTGTGGCCGAGGACGTCAGCCGGCGAGCAGCTTCTTCACGGCGGCGGCGACGCGGCCGCCCTCCGCCTGGCCCGCGACCTTCGGGTTCACGATCTTCATCACGGCGCCCATCGCGCGCGGCCCCTCGGCGCCGGCGGCCTTCGCCTCCTCGACGGCGGCGGCCACGACGGCCTCCAGCTCCTCGTCGCTCAGCTGCTTGGGCAGGTACGCGTCGAGGATCTCGCCCTCGGCCAGCTCGCGCGCGGCGGACTCGGCGCGACCGCCCTGGGTGAAGGCGTCCGCGGCCTCGCGGCGCTTCTTCGCCTCCTTGGCGATCACCTTCTGCACCTCGTCTTCGGAGAGCTCGCGCTTGGTCTTGCCCGCGACCTCTTCCTTGTTGATCGCGGCGATGGTCATCCGCAGGGTCGAGGAGCGCAGTTCGTCGCGCCCCTTGATCGCGGCGGTGAGGTCGTCCTGGAGCTTGGCCTTGAGCGTGGTCATGGGGTCAAGTGTGTCAGGTGACGGGCCCGTACCGCCCGCGCATTTCGGCTCACCGGGTCTGCGACGATAAGGGGATGCGCGCACGGTACGGGATCCCCCTGAAGATCACGGCCGGCCTCGCGGCGACGGCCGCGGCCGGACTCGTCTACGCGGCGGGCTTCGAAGCCCGCTCCTTCCGACTGCGCCGGGTGACCATCCCGGTGCTCCCCCGCGGCATGCGTGACCTGCGGGTCCTCCAGGTCTCCGACATCCACATGGTGTCCGGCCAGGGCAAGAAGCGCGCCTGGCTGCAGTCGCTCGCGGGGCTGCGCCCCGACTTCGTCGTCAACACCGGCGACAACCTCTCCGACACGGAGGCGGTGCCGGAGGTGCTCGACGCGCTGGGGCCGCTGATGGAGTTCCCGGGCGTGTACGTCTTCGGCTCCAACGACTACTACGGGCCGCGGCTGCGCAATCCCGCGCTCTATCTGAAGGAGAAGGTGCAGGGCAAGCACGGCCTGAACGGCAACCCGCCGGCGGTCGGCGCCGTGCACAACCCCTGGGAAGGCCTGCGGGACGCCTTCGACGCGGCCGGCTGGGTCAACCTCACCAACGCCCGCGGCCGGCTCAAGCTGCCCGACCTGGACCTCGCGTTCACCGGCATCGACGACCCGCACATCAAGCGCGACCGGTACGAGCGCGTCGCGGGCGGCCCCGACCGCGACGCGGACTTCACGCTCGGCGTGGTCCACGCGCCGTACCTGCGGGCCCTCGACGCGTTCACGGCGGACGGCTACGACCTGGTCCTCGCCGGGCACACCCACGGCGGGCAGCTGTGCATCCCCTTCTACGGCGCCCTGGTCACCAACTGCGACCTGGACACCGACCGCGTGAAGGGCCTCTCCACCCACACGGCCGGCGGCCACACCTCGTACCTCCACGTCTCCGCCGGCTGCGGCACCAACCGCTACACCCCGGTCCGCTTCGCCTGCCCGCCAGAGGCGACGCTGCTGACGCTGACGGCGCGGGACTGAGCCGTACGGGGCCGGCGACCGAGGCGTACGACTTCGGCCTCGCCGCCTGCGCCGCCACCCGTACGGCGCATACGGTGAGGCCCATGCCGTATCGCCTCACTGCCGTCTTCCGCACGCTGATCGCCCTGGCCGCGGCGACCGGCATCGTGCTCGAGTGCGTCGAGGGCAGCCCCCTCGTCGTCTTCAGCTTCTTCACGGTCTGGTCGAACACCGCCGTCGCCGTCGTCCTCGGCCTGGGCGCCGTGCGGGCATGGCGGCGCGAGCCACCGCTCCCACCGCTGTGGACGGGCGGGGTGCTCCTCTGCATCACCGTCGTCGGGCTCGTCTTCCACCTGGTCCTGGACAACGCGTCGAGCGAGTTCAACGCGGTCGACGCCCTCGCCCGCCTCACCGGCGCCCGGGCCGTCGCCAACCAGCTCCTGCACACCGTCACCCCGATCGGCGTGCTCCTCGACTGGCTCCTCCTCACCCGCCCGGCCGCCCTCCGGTGGCGCCACGCCGCCCAGTGGCTCGCGGCCCCCGCGGCCTACTTCGCCTTCGCCCTCACCCGCGGCGCCCTTGTCTCCCCCGACACCCCGACCCGCTACCCGTACCCCTTCCTGGACGTCCCCGCGCACGGCTACCCCGGCGTCCTCGTCAACGCGCTCGTCCTGGGTCTCGTCTTCTACGGCCTCGGCCTCGCTCTCGTCACGGCCGACCGCTTCCGACCTGCGGTGGCGGGCCGCGAGAACCGGATTTCGTCTCTGGGCGCGGGTGGGCTAAAGTAATCGATGTCGCCGCGAGGGAAGACCGAAACAGCGACATCGGGGTGTAGCGCAGCTTGGCAGCGCGCTTCGTTCGGGACGAAGAGGTCGTGGGTTCAAATCCCGCCACCCCGACAGCCGAAACAGCAGGTGAGGCCGGTACTGGATTCAGTACCGGCCTCACCTGTCTGTGTCTGCGGGCCCACGTCGCGTGGCTGTCGCTCCCCGCGTGTCCGGCCGCGGCGGATGCCGGCGACCGCCACCGTGGTGGCAGTCGCCTCGACCGCTTGCGGGGCGGGCGATCAGGCCCGCGAACGGCCCGGTGTCACTTCAGGTGACGGGTGAAGAACCGGGCTCCGGCGTCGACCTCGAACTGCGGGACGCCGGTGTGGCCGCCGAGATTGGCGTGCAGGGTCTTCTCCTTGGAGCCGAAGGCGTCGAAGAGGTCCAGGGCCGCCTGCCGGTCGTTCGCTTCGTCGTCCCACTGCAGCAGGACCTGCAGCGGAACGGTGACCCGGCGGGCCTCCTCGAACATGGCGGCGGGCACGAAACTCCCGGCGAAGAGGGCGGCGGCCGCGATGCGGGGCTCGACCGCCGCCAGGCGAATGCCGATGGAGATCACTCCGCCCTCGTACGCGACCGGGCCGCCGATCTCGGGCAGCTCCAGGAGGGCGTCCAGGGTGGCCCGCCACTCCGGGACCGCCAGGTCGACCAGCGGGAGGACGAGGGGGGCGACGATCTCGTCGCCGATCGGCTCGCCGGCCTGCATCGCCCGGCGCAGGTCGGCCCGGGCCTGTTCGAGGGCGGCCAGACGGGGCCGCGCGCCGCTTCCGGGGAGCTCGATGGTCGCCGAGGCGAAGCCGTACTCCGCCGCGTAATAACGGGCCCGCTCGGCCACCCGGGAGTACACCTTGTGCAGTCCGAGAGGGGGGAGACCGATCAGGATCAGCGGAGCCGGTGCGGACGCGGATACGGATCCGGGCGCGGGTGCGGATGCGGACACGGATCCGGGTGCGGGTGCGGACGCGGATCCGTGTGCGGGTGCGGACGCGGATCCGGGCGTCCACAGGAGGCCGGGGATCTCGCCCAGGGTGAATTCGCGCTCGAGGACGCCGTCGTCGAAGCGCTGCTCAGAAGTGAAGTGCATGGTCGTGCCTTTCGGGAGGGCTCGTGAAACGGCGCTCCCGGACGACGACCTATCGCCCGACCGTGACCCCGGAGGGGAGCACCCATGTCGATACTGCGTTCACGGGTACCACCTCCTCGTTCTCTTGCACGGCTTCCGGAAAAGTAGCAGCGGTGCCGTCGGCCGCCAAACGGTTTTCAGGGGCTACTCGTTGACCAGTACCGGTACGGAGACCACCGCGGCCGCCGGCGTCCCCGTGAGGCCCTTCGCCGGGATGGTGAAGTCGATGCCGTCACCGGTGGCGCGCGGGCCGTCGTGGTGATCGGTGCCGTGCGCGTCCTCGCCCTCCTCCTGGTACTGGAAGGAGCCGGTGCCGAGGAGGCGGCCGTGCGCGTCGTAGTAGGCGGCGCGGAGTTCGAGGGCCAGGACGTCGCTGACGTCGGAGGTGATGGCCAGGTGGCCGGTGACCCGCCGCTCGGCGGCAGCGGACGTGAGCGCCAGGCGGGTGAGGCGGACGCGGTCGGTGAAGGGGCCCTGTTCGACGCGGACTTCGCCCTTGGCGGGGGCCGGGGAGAGGGTCGGCGCGGCGGGCGGGGCGGTGCGCGGGGCGGGGAAGGTGACCTGGGCGGCCGCTGTGGCGGTCGGCCGGGACTCGGGGGCCGCGTCCCGCCCGGCGTCCGCCGAGGGGCCGCCGCAGGCGGTGAGCGTCGCGAGCAGGGCGGCCGGGGCGAGGAGGCCGAGCACGGCGGCCTTGGTGGTGCGGGTGAGCGGGCTCATCGGCGAACTCCGGGGAGGGTGGGGACCTGCGAAGACGAGGCGCGGGGCCGGGGCGCTCCGCGTGGGACGCGCCCCGGCCCCGCGAACGGGCTCAGTCGTTGCGCGGAGCCGTGCCGAACAGCGAGCGGTACATCTTGCCGTACAGCTCGACGTTGTTCTGGCTGACGGCGAAGCGCTTGCCGCCCGGACCGTACGCGTAGATCGGGACGTCGGCGCCGGTGTGGTTGCCGGACAGGTAGGACAGCCAGAGGCTGGCCTCGGGGCTGCCGTCCTGCACGTCCGCCGGGTCGTCCGGGGTGCGGAAGGTGGCCGGGCCGAAGTTCTTCGGGTCGTTCGCGCCGGCGCCGTTGACGATGCCGGAGGAGCGGGCCGGGTCCTTGACGTTGGCCGAGGAGGAACGCGACGGCGTGGAGTTGTTCGCCGGGTTGCCCGCGTCGGTGTTGGCCGGCGGGGCGGCCGCCTCGGCGTTGGTGAAGGTGCCCTTCTCGATGATGTTGAAGCCGGCGCACTCGTGGTCCGCCGTCACGACGACCAGGGTGTGGCCGTCCTTCTTGGCGAAGTCGACGGCGGCCTGCACGGCGTCGTCGAACGCCTTGATCTCACCGAGGGTCTGCGCCGCGTCGTTGGCGTGCGAGCGCTTGTCGATCTGGGCGCCCTCGATCTGGAGGAGGAAGCCCTTCTTGGAGCGGCCGTCGAGCAGGGAGATGGACTTCTTGGTCATCTCTGCGAGGGTCGGCTCCTGCCGCTGCGGCGCGTCGGCCGGCAGCTTGGCCTTGGCCTGCTCGACGGTCAGGTTGCCGCGGTTGAACAGGCCGACGACCTTGCCGCGCTTGACGTCGGCCAGGTCGGCCTTGGTGGCGACCTTCTGGGTGGCGGCGGTCTGCGCGGGCAGTGCCGGGTCGCCGAAGCTGCCGAGGACCTGGTAGCCCTGCGCCTGCAGCGCCTTCTGGTCGTCCGGCTCGAAGCGGGCCAGGCCGCCGCCGAGGATGACGTCGGCGGTGCCGTTGCGGGCGATCTGCTCGGCGATCGGCGTGATCAGGGTCTGGTCGGCCGGCTTGTCCTCGAAGGTGCCGTCGGCCTTCTTCGGCAGGCAGGAGGCGTCCGAGTAGACCGGGCCCTGGCAGCCGCGCAGCAGCGCGTGGCTGTACTGCGCGGCCGGGGTCGCGTCGGTGACCTCGGCGGTGGAGACATTGCCCGTGGCGAAGCCGGCCTGGTGGGCCTGCTCCATCAGGGTCGCCATCTTCTTCTCGTAGGCGTCGACGCTGATGGCGGCGTTGTACGTCTTCCGGCCCGTCGACCAGGCGGTGGCCGAGCTGGCGGAGTCGGTGACCAGCGAGGGCTGGTCGCTGCCCTTCTCGACGGCGTACGTGGCGACCGCGCCGTAGTTCGGCAGCCGCTCCATGTTCAGCTTGCCGGTGGCGCCGTAGTACCGCTCACGGGCGGCGGTGACGTGGGTGCGGCCCATGCCGTCGCCGAGCAGGTAGATGACGTTGCGTATCTCGTTGCCCTTGCCCCCGTGCTGGGGCGCCGAGTTGGCCGCCACGGCGCTGCCGGCGGCGAGGGCGCCGGTCGTGGCGACGACCGTCAGGATCCTGACGGATCTGCGCATGCGGATGCTCCTAGACGCTGGGCGTCACTCCCCGGCCCCGTCGTGTGCCGGGCGCGACGCACCCGGAAGAGCCGGGTGTCAGCGACGCTAGGAGCGGGCCGTGAACAGTCCGCGATGCCAGGGTGTCGTGAAGGGGAACAGGCCGGGCCTGACGGATTCCTTCCGGTGTCTCCGCCGCGGGCCGCCGCCGTAAGGTGGCCGCATGGCTGCGATTCCCCCGCGTTTCGCCTGGGCGCTGACGGTCCTCGATCTGAGGCCCGACGACCGCGTCCTGGAGATCGGCTGCGGCAACGGCGCGGCCGCCGCGCTCGTGTGCGAGCGGCTCTCCGGCGGCGGCGGACGGATCGTGGCGATCGACCGCTCCGCCAGGGCCACCGCCCTGGCGCGCCGCCGGCTCGCCGGGCAGATCGCCGCCGGGCGGGCGGAGGTCCGCACGCTGCCCCTGCTCGACCTGGCCGAACGGCACGAGTTCAACGCGGTGTTCGCCTTCAACGTCAACGTGTTCTGGACCCGCTCGCCGGACCGCGAGCTCGCCGTCCTGGAGCGCGTGCTGGTGCCCGGCGGGGCGCTGCACCTGTTCTTCGGGTACGGCGGGGGGCCGGCCGACCGCTCGACGCAGGCCGCCGCCCGGACGGCGGCCGCGCTCACGGCGTACGGCTTCCCGACCCGTACGACGACGTCCCCGTACGCCGTCTGCGTCAGTGCGTGGATGCCCGCGTGACCGTCGGCTTGGCGCTCGCCTTGGCGCTCGGCTCGGCGCTCGGCTCGGCGCTCGGCTTGACCCTCACATCAATGTGAATCTTTAACGATGTCGGGCATGACGACCACGACCTCGACTCGTAGCTGGACTCGTACGTCGACCCGTACCTCGAAACGTCCTGTCGACACGGACCAGAAGCTCCCTCTCTCACCCCTGCTCGCCCTCGCCACCGCCGCCTTCGTGGTGATCCTCACCGAGGCGCTGCCCGCCGGCGTCCTGCCCGAGATGGCCCGCGGCCTGTCCGTCGGCGAGTCGGCGGCCGGGCAGGCGCTGACCGTGTACGCGCTCGCCTCCGGGCTCGCGGCCGTGCCACTGGCCGCTCTCACCGCCGGCTGGCGGCGCAAGCGGCTGCTCGTGACGGCCGTGGCGGTGTTCGCCGTCGCCAACACCGTCACCGCCCTCTCCGCCAGCTATCCGCTGACCATGGCGTTCCGGCTGGTCGCCGGGGTCGCCTCGGCCGCCGTCTGGGCCGAACTCGTCGTCTACGCCCGCCGGCTCGCCCCGCCCCGCCTCGCCGGCCGGGCGATCGCCATCGCCATGGCGGGCATCCCACTCGCCCTCTCCCTGGGCATCCCGGCGGGCACCTTCCTCGGCTCGCTGGTCGGCTGGCGGGTGACCTTCGGGCTCGTCACCCTGGTGTCGGTGCTCCTGCTGGGGTGGATCCTCGTGTCGGTCCCGGACCACCCGGGTCAGCGGCCGGGCCGCCGCGAGCCCATCCTGCGGGCCGTCCGGCTGCCGGGCGTCGCCGCCGTGCTGTTCGTCGTCGCCGCCTGCGTACTGGCGCACAACACCTTCTACACGTACATCGCCTCGTTCCTCGACGTGTACGGCATGGGCGGCCAACGCGACGGCGTCCTCCTGGTGTTCGGCCTCGCGTCGATGGCGATCATCCTCGTCACCGGCGCTCTGATCGATCGCAGGCTGCGCGAACTCACCATCGGCAGCACGGTCCTGTTCCTGCTCGCCGCCGTGCTCCTGATCCCCTTCGCGGACCACCCGGTCGTCGTCTACGGCTCCATGGTGCTGTGGGGCCTCGGCTGGGGCGGGCTCGCCACCCTGCTGCAGACGGCGGTCACCGACGCGGGCGGCGACCGGGGCCAGGCCCTGCTCGTCACCGTCTGGAACACTCTGATGGCGGGCGGCGGCGTGACCGGCGGCGTCCTCCTCGACACCCTCGGCCCGGCGTCCTTCCCGTGGAGCGTGCTGCTGCTCCTGGTGCCGGTGCTGCTCGTGGTCGTCGGCGCGCGCACCCACGGCTTCCCCAAGCGCGGGGCTTGAGGAAACTCCACGGATAACCCGCTCTACGATGAGTCATCAAGAGAAGGGTGGGTCTCAGGTGCTGGTCGCGGACCGATATCGGCTCCAGGTGTGCGTCGGACGTGGCGGCATGGGCGAGGTCTGGCGGGCGACCGACGAGGTGCTCGGGCGCGACGTGGCCGTGAAGCTGATGCTGGGTCACGAGCACGACCCGTCGGCGGCCGACCGGTTCCGGCTGGAGGCGCAGACCGCGGCACGGCTGAGCCACCCGCACGTCGTCGGCGTCTTCGACTTCGGCACCTGGGACGGAAAGCTGTACCTCGTCATGGAGTTGGTCGACGGCGACAGCCTCGCCGGCGACCGGAACCACTCGACGGTGTACTCCGCCGAGCAGGTCGCGACCGTCGCCGCGCACGCGGCGGCGGGCCTCGCGGCGGCGCACCGGCAGGGTGTGGTGCACCGTGACATCAAGCCCGGCAACCTGCTCATGGACTCCCACGGCACCGTCAAGCTGGCCGACTTCGGCATCGCGCGCTTCGTCGACGATCCGTCGGCCGCGCTCACCACGACCGGCCAGATCGTCGGCACGGGGCTCTATCTGGCGCCGGAGCGGGCCCTGGGGCAGCCTGCCTCGCCCGCCTCGGACGTCTACTCGCTCGGCTGCGTGCTCTACCAACTGCTCACCGGCCAGCCGCCGTTCCGTGCCGACACCGCGACCGCGCTGCTCTACCAGCACATCGACACCGCTCCGGCGCCGCCGCGGCAGTTCGGCGTGCCGATACCGGTTGCCTTCGAGGACTTCCTGCTCACACTGCTCGCCAAGCAGCCGGAGCAGCGGCCGCCGGCCCAGGCCATCGCCGACTGGTTCGCCTCCGGCTCGTGGCGCGACCAGCCGCAGCCGCTGCCGCAGGCCGTACCCGTGCCGCATTCCCAGCCGGCGCCGCGAACCCAGCCCGCGCCGCATTCCCAGCCCTTGCAGCGTCCCCAGCCCGTGCCGAACCCCGCACAGCATTCGGCACCGCGGTCCGCACCGCACTCCGCACCGCACTCGGCACCGCACTCCGCGCCTCCGAGACCGGCCCCCGGCCCCTCCTCGCCCGGACCCCGTTCGCGGCGCGCGGCCGCGCCCGCCGAGAACCCGATCGCGGCCATCTCACGGCGTCGCCCGCGCCGTACCGCGGCCGTCGCCGGGGCCGTCGCCTTCGTCGTCTTCCTGCTGATCGGGATGGCCTGGCTCAGCTGACCGGGCGGAGAAGATCCATCAGGAATCAGTGGCGGGAACAGTGCCTGGATTAGTGCCGGGATCGGTACTGGGATAGGTGCCGGGATCGGTACTGGGATAGGTGCCGGGATCGGTACTGGGATAGGTGCCGGGATCAGTAGATACGCGGGGCCATCACATGCGGCTCCTGCTCCTCCGGCCCGAGCAGCAGGCAGCGCGGCACACCCGGGCCCGGGGTCGCCCGCACGGTGACCGGCGTCGGAGGCTCGGTCGGCAGCTCGATGTGGAGCGTCACCGGACGGTCGTGTTCGGTCGTCGCGTGGCCCGTCTCCTTGCCGTCGACCAGGATCTCGACGACCGGCCGGTGCCCGGTCTGGACGGTGGCGCTCACCGAGTGGCCCCGGTACTCGATATGGAAGTGGTGCCGAGCTCTCATGACGTCGCCTCCGCCCGTATCGGCCTCCTCCAGCGTAGGACGGCCCACGCCATCCGACCTGCGGTAGTACTCCCTGCCGGTCGGGACCGGGTCAGGAAGTGGCGGCGAGGGCCAGGGCGCCCATGAGCATCAGCGCCCCGCAGATCCCCAGGTTGACCGCCTTGTACTGGAGGAACACGGCGGCGAACTCGCGGATCGTGGCGCTCGGCCAGAAGTACGCGGCGGTGGGCGAGCCCACCACCTGGCCCTTCACGCCCGTCTTCCGGGCGAGCAGCGCGGCCCGGAAGGCGTGGAAGTTGTTGGTGACGATCACGCACTCGGCCCCGGGCCGCTCCGCCTCCATCAGCTCGCGGCTGAACAGCATGTTCTCCTCGGTCGTGCGCGAGCGGTCCTCGCGCACGACCCGGTCCGCCGGGAAGCCGCGCTCGACGAGGTAGTCGGCCATCGCGTGCGACTCGGGGAGCTGCTCGTCGGGCCCCTGGCCGCCGGAGGTGATGAGCACCGGCGGGCGGTCCACCTCACGGAGCTCGGCGAGCTTCTCGTACACCTGCCGGCCCCGATCCAGGCGGCTCGCGAGCAGCGGCGGCACCCGGCTCCCGCCTATCAGGCCGGAGCCGAGCACGACGACGTAGTCGGCGTCGCGGCGGATGCCCATCCGGCCGTAGAGGAAGGCGTAGCCGATGAAGCAGAGGAAGAGGAAGGAGACATAGCCGAGGACGAGCAGGAGCGTGCCGACGACCACGCCGAGCCGCACCGAGCGGGTCACGAACGCGACCGCCATCAGCACCATCACGCCGAACATGCCGAGCCCGGCGAGCAGCGCCAGCAGGTTCGCGGGGCGTCTGCCCTCCTTGCGGACCATCTTCACGCCGTTCGCGCACAGCAGTCCGGCCAGCACGACCGGGCCGAGCGCCAGCACGAGCAGCACGACGACCATCACCGTCTCGCCGACGCCGGGTGGGGCGTCGTCGATGCCGGCGAGCAGGCCGAGGCCGAGGAAGGTGACGGCCAGACCGAGATACACGGCGTTGCTGAAGCGGCGCCGGTCGCGCAGCACACCGGCCCCGAAGAGCAGGAGGAACACTGCTGCTACGACGAAGGCGAACTCCATTCCGCAATCGTAGACATGGCCTCTGACAGGCCGACGGAATCCTCCGTTTCCGGGCCCCGGGCACAATGGCGGCATGGGATTCGCCGTGTTCGTGACGCTGCCCGGGCTCGTCATCCTGCTGACGCTGCTCGCGTTCGGCGATCAGATCCTGCGCGCCACCGGCCGCGGGAAGCGGACCGGCCAGGTCTCCGCGACCGGCTTCGAGCAGCTGCACGCCACCTTCTCGCCGGGCAAGCAGAACGAGCTGAAGGAGCGGCAGAGCTCCCTCGTGCTGCGTGACGACGAGGAGGACGGCGCCCCGCCGCACCGCTCCACGGTGGATCTGGCGGGCGGGCGCGCCGTGATCAGGCTGACGCCGTCCACCGGGCCGGCTGCCGGGCCTTCGACGCCTTGATGGAGTACATCAGCGGGATCCGCGGCCGGTCGGCCGGGAAGCGGTAGTAGCCGTCGTCCTGCCGCTCGAGCGAGGCGAAGCGCGGGTACAGCGTCACGTCGTGCTCGTGCAGGAACTCGATGCGCAGCCCCGCCTTGGCGAGGGCCGTGACCACCTCGCCGACCGGGTGCACCCATTCCACGCTGCGGTTCTGGATGGTGGCGGCGTCCAGGTCGGCGTAGGTGCCGGACGAGGTGTCCACCCACGGCTCGCGCACGAAGTAGTCGTTGACCAGCCGCGTGGCGGTCTCGTCGTCGAAGGAGTCGGTGATGGGGTGGAACTCGGCGACGTAGAGGAAGCCGCCGGGCGCGACGAGCGAGGCGGCCGTCTCGGCCCAGCGGTCAAGGTCGGGCAGCCAGTTCAGCGCTCCGCCGCCGGTGTAGACGATGTCGTACGCGGAGTCCGGCACCGCCGTGGCGGCGTCGTACGCGTCGGCGGCGACGAACGCGGCCCGCTCGGGCGTCAGTCCGAGGTCGGCGGCGAGCGAGCGCGCGGTCTCGACGGCCGGCTCGGAGAAGTCGAGGCCGACGACGCGCGCGGCACCGTGGCGGGCCCAGGACAGGGTGTCCAGGCCGATGTGGCACTGGAGGTGGAGCAGCGAGCGGCCGGTGACGTCGCCGACCTCCGCGAGCTCGAAGTCGCGCAGCGCGTCCTTGCCGGCCCGGAAGTCGTCGAGGCCGTAGAAGTCGCTGGCGACGTGGATCGGCACCCGCTCGTCCCAGCGTGCGCGGTTGGCCTCGTGCCAGTCGTCGGGGGTCGGTGCGTACATGCCCGCGAGGTTATCCACAGGTTGGGGGCGAGGCGAACGATTTGTCGGCGGCGCGGAGCATCATGGCTCCATGACCGAGAGCACTGACCAGAGCACTGAACCGAGCACCGAACCGAGCAGGCCTACGGACTTCGCCGGCGCCCCGGCCTGGGAGCAGCGGTTCCGCGCGCCGCGGGTCTCGCTGCCCGAGTGGGCGGAGGAGGCCCCGGACCGCTCGCTGTTCGTGTCGAACGCGACGGGGACGTTCGAGCTGTACGCGTGGGACCGGGCGACGGGCGCGCAGCGCCAGGTGACCGACCGGCCGAACGGGACGACGGACGGCACGCTCAGCCCGGACGGCCGGTGGATCTGGTGGTTCGCGGACACCGACGGCGACGAGTTCGGCGTGTGGATGCGCCAGCCCTTCGAGGGGGGCGCGGACGAGCCCGCGGTGCCCGGGCTCGACGCCTCCTACCCGGCCGGCCTGGCCCTCGGCCGGGAGGGCACGGTCGTGGTGGGCCGCTCCACGGACGAGGACGGCTCGACCGTGCACCTGCTGCGGCCGGGCGCGACCGAGCCGGTGGAGATCTACCGGCACCGTGAGTCGGCCGGGGTCGGCGACCTGTCGTACGACGGCTCCCTGATCGCGATCGAGCACACCGAGCACGGGGACGCGATGCACTCGGCGATCCGTGTGCTGCGCGCCGACGCCGCAGCGGATGCCGCCGCCGATGCGTCGTCCGGCTCCTCCGGGCACGGATCCTCCGTGCCCGGCTCCTCCGCGTCCGCCTCCTCCGCGCCCGTCTCCTCGGCGTCCGGCTCCTCGGCCGTGGTGGCCGAGCTGGACGACACCAAGGGCGGTACGGAGGAGCTGGGCCTGACCGTCCTCGGCTTCGCACCGGTGGCCGGCGACACCCGGCTGCTCGTCGGGCACCAGCGGCGCGGCCGCTGGGAGCCGATGCTGTGGGACGTGGCCACGGGCACCGAGACCGACCTGCGGCTCGACCTGCCGGGCGACGTGTCGGCGGAGTGGTTCCCGGACGGCTCGGGCCTGCTGATCGTGCACGGCTTCGAGGCCCGCAGCGAGCTGTGGCGGTACGACATCGCGACCGGCGCCCTGGTCCGGGTGGAGACCCCGGCGGGCACGGTGTCGAGTGCGACGGCCCGCCCGGACGGCACCGTGGAGTACCTGTGGTCCTCGGCGGCCCAGCCGCCGGTGGTGCGCTCCACGGACGGCTCGGTCGTCCTCGACCCGCCCGGCCCGAAGGCGCCGCCGTCGCTGCCGGTGGAGGACGTGTGGGTGGACGGTCCCGGCGGCCGGGTGCACGCCCTGGTGCAGCGCCCGGCGCAGGGCGAGGGGCCGTTCCCGACGATCTTCGAGGTGCACGGCGGCCCCACCTGGCACGACAGCGACGCCTTCGCCTCCGGCCCGGCGGCCTGGCTCGACCACGGCTACGCGGTGGTGCGGGTCAACTACCGCGGCTCGACCGGCTACGGCCGGGAGTGGACGGACGCGCTGAAGCACCGGGTCGGTCTGATCGAGCTGGAGGACATCGCGGCGGTCCGCGAGTGGGCGGTGGCCAGCGGCCTCGCCGACCCGGCGAAGCTGATCCTGGCCGGCGGCTCCTGGGGCGGCTACCTCACCCTGCTCGGCCTCGGCACCCAGCCGGACGCCTGGGCGCTGGGCCTGGCCGCGGTGCCCGTCGCCGACTACGTGACGGCGTACGAGGACGAGATGGAGGCCCTCAAGGCACTCGACCGCACGCTGCTCGGCGGCTCGCCCGAGGAGGTCCCGGAGCGGTTCGCGGCCTCGTCGCCGCTGACGTACGTGGACGCGGTCCGGGCCCCGGTGCACATCACGGCCGGCGTCAACGACCCGCGCTGCCCGATCCGCCAGATCGACAACTACGTGGACCGGCTCGCCGCCCGGGGCGCGGTGCACGAGGTGTACCGGTACGACGCGGGGCACGGCTCGCTGGTCGTGGACGAGCGGATCAAGCAGGTGGCGCTCGATCTCGCCTTCGCGGCCCGGCACCTGGGGACGCCCGGGCCTTCCGGACCCCGGAAGGAGGTGGGCTGAGCCGCCCCCCGTACCGTGGGGGTGTGTACCGGTTCCTGAGAACGCCCCGCTGGTGGGGGATCAACGTCTTCGTCCTCCTCGCCATCCCGTTCTGCGTGTTCATGGGGACCTGGCAGCTGGGCAGGTTCGAGGACCGTGTCGCCTCCCACGAGGAGGCCGAGCGGCGCCCCGACCCGGCGACGCAGAAGGCCGAGGCGCTGGACGCGCTGCTGCCCGTGGACAAGGAGACCTCGGGTCGCATCGCGCGGGCCGACGGGCGGTACGGGGAGCAGTTCCTGGTCCCTGACCGGGAACTGGACGGCCGCACCGGCTCGTACGTCCTCACGCTCCTGAAGACGGACGACGGCAAGGCGCTGCCGGTGGTCCGCGGCTGGCTGCCCGCGGGCGCCACGGCGCCGGCCCCGCCGGCCGGCCCGGTCACCGTCACCGGCGCGCTCCAGGCCTCGGAAGGCCCGGGAACCAAGGGCGTCCGCACGACGGGCGGGCTGCCCGCCGGGCAGCTCGGCCTGATCAGCGCCGCGTCGCTGGTGAACGTGGTGCCGGACGACGTCTACGACGCCTGGATCACGCTCACCGACTCCCCCGCCGGGCTCAAGCCCGTGCCGGCGGCCGCCGCCGCGGGCACGAGCCTGGACATGAAGGCGTTCCAGAACCTCGGCTACACGGCCGAGTGGTTCGTCTTCGCGGGCTTCGTGGTCTTCATGTGGTTCCGCCTCGTCCGCCGCGAGGTGGAGACCCAGCGGGACGCGGCCCTCGGGCTCTGAACCGGCGCCGCCGGTCCCGGGCGCCTCAGGAGGCGTCCAGGACCCCGGTCCGGTAGATCGTGCCCGCGCAGGCGTTGGGGATGGTCGTCTCGGCCACCGGGCCGCCCGGGTCCGCCGTGTGCGTCACGGCGATGCTGCCGTCGGCCGTGGCGCCGTCCGTCGTCTGGGTGTCGGGCGTGTTGGCCGACGGCTCGGCGCCCGAACCGCCGGTGGTGGTGCCGCCGGTGGTCGAGCCGCCGCTCGTCGGGTCGGTCGGGGTCGGCGTCGGGGTGGTGCCGGTGGTCGGGCAGGTCTCGCTGGGCACCCAGGCGAACTTCACCTCGTACGCGTTGTCCGGGGTGAGCAGCAGCTGCGGCGACTCCTGGGCGGGGTCGGGCAGTCCGCCGGCCGCGTCGCCCGCGGTGTGTTCCACCACCGCGATCTTCGTCCGGTCGGCCGCACCGTGCGCCTCGAAGGTGATCTTCCCGGCGCCGCCGACCAGGCAGTCGCGCGGCGAGACGTTGGCGATGCGGAAGGTGCCGTAGACCTTCCCGGACTCGTCCGGCGCGCCGGCCTGGGCCGAGACGACGCCGAGCTGGCCGGCCAGACAGGCCGGCGGGGCGTCCGGGGCGACGGACGGCGTGGGCTTGGCGCCGCTGCCGACGCCCGTGCCGGGCGCCGTGGCGGCGGGCGGCCTGCCCGTGGTGCCCTCGGCGCCGCCCTGACCGGTCGCGGTGGCCCCGGGGGACGGGGCGGCGGTCTTCTGGCCGCCCTCGATGCCGGTCTCGGTTCCGGTGCCGCCCTGGGCCTGCTCGCCGTGCCCGGCGTTGACGGCCTTGTCGGTGCTGATGCCGTCCGACGAGGCGACGTGCACGAGGGCCGGCACGGCCGTGCCGACGAGGACGATCGCCGCGGCCATGCCGACCACGGCCTGCCGCTTGCGGGCCCGGCGTGCGGGCACGGCCCGGCGCAGGTGGTCGAGCGCGTCCGTGGACGGCTCGATCCCGGACACCGCCCCCTGGAACAGCCGCCGCAACGCGAGCTCGTCGAGGGAGCCGTCCGTGGCCCCGGACCCGACCGCCCCGTCCTCCGGCGCTTCGTTCACCAAACCGAATCCACTCAGGTCGTCCCGGTCACCGTCGCGCCCATCATGCCGCCCGCCGCTCATGACGTGGCCTCCATGGCGACGCGCAGGGCCGCGATGCCGCGGGAGCCGTACGCCTTCACCGAGCCGAGCGATATGCCGAGGGTCTCGGCGACCTGGGCCTCCGTCATGTCCGCGAAGTAGCGCAGCACCAGGACCTCGCGCTGGCGTCGCTGGAGCCCGCGCATGGCCTTGATCAGCGCGTCGCGCTCCAGCTGGTCGTACGCGCCCTCCTCCGCGCTCGCCATGTCCGGCATGGGCTTCGAGAGCAGCTTGAGGCCGAGGATGCGACGGCGCAGCGCGGAGCGGGAGAGGTTGACGACGGTCTGGCGCAGGTAGGCCAGGGTCTTCTCGGGGTCGCGGACCCGGTTGCGGGCCGAGTGGACCCGGATGAACGCCTCCTGCACGACGTCCTCGCAGGAGGCGGTGTCGTCGAGGAGCAGCGCGGCGAGACCGAGCAGCGACCGGTAGTGGGCGCGGTAGGTCTCGGTGAGGTGGTCGACGGTGGTGCCGGCAGCCATCGCGTCGTCAGCGCCCCCGCGGGGCGCCGGAATACCGCTCACGGTCGACGGCGGGGTGCCCTGGGCGGCACTCTGACCGGCGCTGCCGGTGCTCTGACCGGCGGTCTGACCGGCGGTCTGACCCGGGGTCTGATCGCCGGGACGGGTGGGCCGCAGGGGGCGGGGTTTGAGGGGCACGGGCGCGATCACCGGCATGCCGCCGACCGGGCGCGGCCGCCTGAGCGGTCGCACCCCGGTGCCGTGCAGCGGGATGACCGCCGCGATGTCGAGTACCTCTGCCACGCCTGTTGGACACGCTTCCCCCCGTCAGGGTTGTACGCGTACGCCACCGTTTTTGACGGTGCGTCGTTTGCCCTCATGCGTACCCGTTCTCCCCGATGCCCCGCTCTCGGCGTGCTTCGCGTCACATGGCTGGTCCTGGGTGCACGCGAAGACGCTCCCGCCCGACCGCTGGTTGCAGCGGGGAGGGAACAGCATCGTCGTCCAGGACATCTGACCTGATCAAGAGGCCGCCGACGCCGAATTGCTCACAAGGCGTTCACAGATCCTACAAAGTTGAGATCGTCCCCACGATCGACTCCGCGATCTGGACGGCGTTGAGCGCGGCACCCTTGCGCAGGTTGTCCGCGCACACGAAGAGGTCCAGGGCCCGGGTGTCGTCCGGCGAGCGCCGCACCCGGCCGACCCAGCTGGGGTCGGTGCCCACGACGTCGGCGGGCGTCGGGAAGTCGCCGGCGCCGGGATCGTCGTACAGCACCACACCGGGAGAGGTGGCGAGGATCTCGTGCGCGCGGGCGACGGTGACGGGCTTCTCGAAGCGGGCGTGCACGGAGACGGAGTGCCCGGCCACCACCGGGACCCGGACGCAGGTCGCGGCGACCCGCAGCCCGGGCAGGTCGAGGACCTTGCGGGCCTCCTCGCGGACGGCCAGCTCCTCGGTGGACCAGCCGTCGGCGGCGAGCTCGCCCGACCAGGGCAGCACGTTGAGGGCGAGCGGTCCGGAGAAGGGGCCGGTGGCGTCGCCGACCGCCCGGCGCACGTCGCCGGGGTGCGTGCCCAGCTCGCTGCCGGTGACGACGGCCAGCTGGTGGCGCAGCGCGGCGGTGCCCGCCCGGCCGGCGCCGCTCGCGGCCTGCTGCACGGTGACGACGAGCTCGGCGAGCCCGTACTCGGCGTGCAGGGCGCCCACGGCGACGATCAGCGCCAGGGTGGAGCAGCCGGGGCTCGCGACGATGCCGCGCGGCCGCATCCGTACGGCGCGCGCGTTGATCTCGGGGACCACGAGCGGCACGTCGGGGTCGGCCCGGAACGCCGCGGAGGTGTCCACGACCACCGTGCCCTTGGCGGCGGCGATCGGCGCCCAGCGCGCCGCGACGGCGTCGGGCACGAGGAAGAGGGCGACGTCGACGCCCTCCAGGTTCTCCTCGCTCAGCACGAGGACCTCGCTCGCCTCCTCCCGCACGGCCAGCCTGCGGCCGGCCGAACGGGCGGAGGCGAGGAGTCGGATCTCGCCCCAGACGTCCGCGTGGTGCGTGAGCATCCGGAGCAGCACGGCGCCGACGGCCCCGGTCGCTCCCACGACCGCGAGCGTCGGCTTGCCGCTCATCGGAGGATCCGTACCGTGATCAGCGGCCGGTGCCGCCGTAGACCACGGCCTCGTCGGAGTCGCTGTCCAGACCGAAGGCGGTGTGGACGGCGCGGACGGCCTCGTTGACGTCGTCGGCGCGGGTGACGACCGAGATGCGGATCTCGGAGGTGGAGATCAGCTCGATGTTGACGCCCGCGTCCGACAGCGCCTTGAAGAAGTCCGCGGTGACGCCCGGGTTCGTCTTCATGCCGGCGCCGACCAGGGAGATCTTGCCGATCTGGTCGTCGTAGCGGAGCGAGTCGAAGCCGATCGTGGTCTTCGTCTTCTCCAGGGCGTCGATGGCCTTGCGGCCCTCGGACTTGGGGAGGGTGAAGGAGATGTCCGTGAGCCCGGTGGAGGCGGCGGACACGTTCTGCACGATCATGTCGATGTTGATCTCGGCGTCGGCGACGGCACGGAAGATGGCCGCGGCCTCGCCCGGCTTGTCCGGCACGCCGACGACCGTGATCTTGGCCTCGGAGGTGTCGTGCGCGACACCGGAGATGATGGCCTGCTCCACCTTCAGATCCCCTGTCGGTTCGTTGCTGACCCACGTGCCCTGCAGCCCCGAGAAGGAGGAGCGGACGTGGATCGGGATGTTGTAGCGGCGTGCGTACTCGACGCACCGGTGCAGCAGCACCTTGGAGCCGGAGGCGGCGAGCTCCAGCATGTCCTCGAAGGAGATCCAGTCGATCTTCTTCGCCTTCTTCACCACGCGCGGGTCGGCGGTGAAGACGCCGTCGACGTCCGTGTAGATCTCGCAGACCTCGGCGTCGAGCGCGGCGGCCAGGGCGACGGCGGTCGTGTCGGAGCCGCCGCGGCCCAGCGTGGTGATGTCCTTCTTGTCCGCGGACACGCCCTGGAAACCGGCGACGATGGCGATGTTGCCCTCGTCGAGCGCGGTGCGGATGCGGCCCGGCGTGACATCGATGATGCGCGCTTTGTTGTGGACCGAGTCGGTGATGACACCCGCCTGGCTGCCGGTGAACGACTGGGCCTCGTGGCCCAGGTTTTTGATCGCCATGGCCAGCAGGGCCATGGAGATCCGCTCTCCGGCGGTCAGCAGCATGTCGAACTCACGGCCGGCCGGCATCGGGGATACCTGCTCGGCGAGATCGATCAGCTCGTCCGTCGTGTCGCCCATCGCGGAGACCACGACGACCACCTGGTGGCCGTTCTTCTTGGCTTCCACGATTCGCTTGGCGACGCGCTTGATGCCTTCGGCATCGGCAACGGAGGAGCCTCCGTACTTCTGCACGACAAGGCCCACGTGCGCTCCTCGCTCAGTCGTTGCCGCAGCTTCTCACTGCGGTCGGCTCAGTCTAACGAGCAGCGGAAAAACGCCACGGTGATATCGAATGATGAGATTTGCTGCTCACGGAGTGATCACCGGTGATCACTCGGGGCCTGCGGGCCCCGTCGTGAGGTGCCACAGAGAAGCCGCGGGAGGCCGCAGGGAGGCCGCGGAGAGGCCGCAACACCGCCGTCACAAACGTTTCGGCATACGAGACCACACGCGCGTGACCTGGACAGATGCCCGGCCGAGTGCCACTCTCCCGCCATGCGCCCACGTCACACCGCCACGCTCGCCACGGCCTCCGTCCTCGTCGCCCTCGCCGCGTCCGCGTGCGCGCCCCAGCCCGAGGCCCACCAGGATCAGGCGGCCGGCGGCAAGCCCGCCCAGAGCGGCGCGCCCGCCTCCTGCGCGAAGGACGCGCTCGCCACGAAGGCGAAGGGCAAGCTGACGGTCGGCACCGACACGCCCGCCTACGCGCCCTGGTTCCAGGACGACGACCCGGCCAACGGCAAGGGTTACGAGTCCGCCGTCGCCTACGCGGTCGGGCAGAAGCTCGGCTTCGCGAAGGGTGACGTGGTCTGGCAGAAGGTCGCGTTCAACAACGCCTTCGCGCCTGGCGAGAAGAGCTTCGACTTCGACGTCAACCAGGTGTCGATCAACGAGGACCGCCGCAAGGCCGTGGACCTGTCCTCCGGCTACTACGACGTCCGCCAGGCCGTCATCGCGCTCAAGAGCTCCAAGGCCGCGAAGGCGACCACCCTCGCCGACCTCAAGGGCGCCAAGCTCGGCGCACAGGTCGGCACCACCAGCCTCGACGTGATCAACCAGCAGATCAAGCCGGAGCAGCAGCCCGCCGTCTTCCAGAAGAACGACCTCGCCAAGGCCGCGCTCAAGAACGGCCAGGTCGACGCGATCGTCGTGGACCTGCCGACCGCGTTCTACATCACCGGCGCCGAGGTCCCCGAGGCGAAGGTCGTCGGCCAGTTCGAGACCACCGGTGGCGCCAAGGAGCAGTTCGGCCTGGTCCTCGACAAGGGCTCCGCGCTGACCTCCTGCGTCTCCCAGGCCGTGGACGCGCTGCGCAAGGACGGCACGCTCGCCGCGATCGAGAAGCAGTGGCTGTCCGAGGCGGCCGGCGCGCCGGTGCTGAAGTGACCGTCACGAAGGAGGACTCGCCCCAGGAGGACACCCCGGGCGAGATGTACAGGCCGTCGCAGCGCCGGATCGAGCGCGAGCGCTACAAGCGCTCCCGCACCCGCCGCGCGACGGCCGTCGCCGCCCTGAGCACCGCCGTCACCCTGGCGGTGCTCTATTTCGGCATCACCGGTTCCCCCGGCTGGCCGCGCGTGAAGGAGACCTTCTTCAGCGCGGAGTACGCCCGCCAGGCCCTCCCCCAGGTCATCGACGGTCTCTGGCTCAACCTCGGCCTGCTCGCCGTCTGCGGGCCCGCCGCCCTCGTCCTCGGCCTGCTGATCGCCCTCGCCCGCACCGTCCGCGGCCCGGCGTTCTTCCCGCTCCGCGCCCTGGCCACCGCGTACGTGGACTTCTTCCGCGGCCTGCCGCTGGTCATCTGCCTGCTGGCCATCATCTTCGGCGTGCCCGCGCTGCGCCTCCAGGGCGTGCCGGCCGACCCGGTCGTCCTCGGCGGTGCGGCGATCGTCCTCACGTACTCGGCGTACACGGCCGAGGTCTTCCGGGCGGGCATCGAGAGCGTCCATCCCAGCCAGCGCGCCGCCGCCCGCTCGCTCGGTCTGTCGAGCGCGCAGACCGTGCGGTACGTGGTGCTGCCGCAGGCCGTACGCCGGGTCGTGCCGCCGCTGCTCAACGACCTGGTCTCGCTCCAGAAGGACACCGGCCTGGTCTCCATCGGCGGTGCGGTCGACGCCGTGTACGCGGCGCAGATCCTGGCGGGCAAGACCTTCAACTTCACGCCGTACACCGTCGCCGCCCTGGTCTTCGTCGCGCTCACGATCCCGATGACCCGGTTCACGGACTGGGTCACGGCACGGATGAACCGCCGCCAGTCGCAGGGAGGCACGGTATGACGCAGACGCCCGTCCTCCGCCTGGAGTCGGTCCGCAAGACGTACGGCCACGGCGCCGCCCGGACCGTCGTCCTGCGCGATGTCGACCTCGCCGTACCGCAGCACTCGGTCACCGTCCTCATCGGCGCCTCCGGCTCCGGGAAGTCGACCCTCCTCAAGTGCGCCAACCTGCTGGAGGAGATCGACGACGGCGCGATCTTCCTGGACGGCGAGGACATCACCGACCCGCGCGCCGACGCCGACGCCGTGCGGCGCCGCATCGGCGTGGTCTTCCAGGCGTACAACCTCTTCCCGCACATGAGCGTGCTCGACAACATCACGCTCGCCCCGCGCCGCGTCCACAAGGCTGAGCGCCGGGCCGCCGAGGAGCGGGCGCGCGAGCTGCTCGACCGGCTCGGGCTCGGCGCCAAGGCGGGCGAGTACCCGGACCGGCTCAGCGGCGGTCAGCAGCAGCGCGTGGCGATCGCCCGCGCGCTCGCGAACCGGCCGCGGCTGCTGCTGCTCGACGAGGTGACGGCGGCGCTCGACCCGGAGCTGGTCGGCGAGGTCCTGAACGTCGTGCGGGACCTCAAGGAGGAGGGCATGACGATGGTCATCGCCACCCACGAGATGGGCTTCGCCCGCGAGGTCGCCGACCAGGTCTGCTTCCTGGAGAACGGGGTCGTCCTGGAGCGCGGCACGTCGGCCGAGGTCTTCGGCGCGCCGACGCACGACCGCACGCGCCGGTTCCTGAGCCGGATCGTCGAGGCGGGCCGCCTGTAGGACGCACGCGGGCGGCCCGGACGCCGACCGCCCGCGCGTACCCGGCACGCCTGCTCGTACGCGTACCCGTACGCGTATCCCGTACGTCCGTCAGCCCCCGTGGCGGCCGAAGCCGCCCAGCTCCTCCGCCATCACGCGGCCCGCCTCCTCCGCGAGGGCGTCCTCCGTCAGGTCCTCGTCCGTGTCGAGGCCCGCCAGGTCGGCGAGGGGCTGGTCGAGCCGGACGTGCGCCACCAGGGACTGGAGGGCGCGCAGGGTGGCGGAGGCGGTGGGGCCCCAGTTCGAGAAGTACGAGAACTGCCACCACCACAGCGCCTCGCTGGTCCGGCCCGCCCGGTAGTGGGCGAGGCCGTGCCGCAGGTCGGTGACGATGTCGGCGAGGTTGTCGGAGATCCGGGCCGGTACGGGCGCCTTGCGCGGCTCGTACGGGTCGAAGACCTCGGAGAACACGTCCACCGGCTCCAGCATGACCGCGAACCGCTCGCGCAGGTCGTCCACGTCCACGTCCGGCCCCGCGTCCGGCTCGTACTGCTCGTCCGGGACGATGTCCGCGTGCGCGCCGAGCCGCCCGCCGGCGAGCAGCAGCTGCGAGACCTCCAGGAGCAGGAAGGGCACCGCGCTGTCCGGCTCGTCGCCCTTGGCGACCTCCGTCGTGGCGACGATGAAGCTCTCGATCGAGTCCGCGACCTGCACCGCGAAGTCGTCCGGGTCCTGGGTGATGGAGTGCAGCGTGGCGTCAGACATCGAGGAGCCTCTCTGAGAGTGCGGCGTCGTGCGCACGGACTCGGTCGTCGTCATACATCTAGCAGTCGCCGCCCCTCGAAGGCACGCCCCAGGGTGACCTCGTCGGCGTACTCCAGGTCGCCGCCGACCGGCAGACCGCTCGCGAGCCGCGTCACCTTCAGACCCATGGGCTTGATCATCCGCGCCAGGTACGTCGCGGTGGCCTCGCCCTCCAGGTTCGGGTCGGTGGCCAGGATCAGCTCGGTGACCGTGCCGTCCGCGAGCCGCGCCAGCAGCTCGCGGATCCGCAGGTCGTCCGGGCCGACGCCCTCGATCGGGCTGATCGCGCCGCCGAGCACGTGGTAGCGGCCGCGGAACTCGCGGGTCCGCTCGATCGCCACGACGTCCTTCGGCTCCTCGACCACGCAGATCACGGTCTGGTCGCGGCGCGGGTCACGGCAGATGTTGCACTGCTCCTGCTGCGCGACGTTTCCGCAGACCGCGCAGAACCGGACCTTCTCCTTCACTTCCAGAAGCGCCTGGGCGAGCCGCCGCACATCGGTCGGCTCGGCCTGCAGGATGTGGAAGGCGATCCGCTGGGCGCTCTTGGGACCGACGCCGGGCAGCCTGCCCAGTTCGTCGATGAGGTCCTGAACCACGCCTTCGTACAATGCCGGCGCCCTTCTCGGAAGTGCTTGATTCTTACGGTAGTGGCTGGAATCCGGCCACAGAAGATGTACGGGTCGAAGACCCGGAGGGATGGCGGAGCCGGGCCTCGGAAACCAGGCCGGGCCGGTCTCGGACCGAGCCGGGGCCGGGCCTCGGAGACCAGGCCGGGGCCGGGGCTCAGCAGCCCGGGCCGGGGACCGGTCTCAGAAGCCCAGGCCCGGCAGGCCGCCGCCGCCCAGGCCCTGCGCCAGCGGGCCCAGCTTCTGCTGCTGGAGCTGCTGCGCGTTGTCGTTGGCGGCCTTGACGGCGGCCACGATCAGGTCGGCCAGGGTCTCGGTGTCCTCCGGGTCGACCGCCTTCGGGTCGATCACAAGGCCGCGCAGCTCGCCCGAGCCGGTCACGGTGGCCTTGACCAGGCCGCCGCCCGCCTGCCCGTCGACCTCGGTCGCCGCGAGCTCCGCCTGGGCGCGGGCGAGGTCCTGCTGCATCTTCTGGGCCTGCTGGAGGAGCTGCTGCATGTTGGGCTGGCCACCACCGGGGATCACGGTCACTCCTCAGGTTTCGGAACTTGGTGAAAACGAGCCTACGTGGTCGTCGACCCCCACGCCGACGCAACTCTTTCGAGTGAGAAACTGCGGGCTCCTCTACCTGATCAACACCCTCTTGCGGGCGGAAATCCCGGGATTCCGGGCCCACAGCCCACCATTCGGCGGTAGGAAGGGCAGGCACCACGTGCACCGCACGTCACAGAAGGACACGAGCGCTGAGCTGAACAGAGGAGTCCCCCGGTGAGCCAGCAGCCGGACATGCAGCCGCAGCCGGGGAACCCCGAAGGCCCGGGCAACTCCGGCGAGCCCGCAGGCCCGGCCGCGCACCGCGACCGGGCCGGAGACCGGATCGGAGACAGGAGCGGAGACAGGGGCGGAGCCGGGCGCAGAGGCCGGAACGGCGACCGGTTCGGCGACCGAGCCCCGGACCTGACCGGGGCGCCCTTCCCGCTGGGCGACTGGGGCGAGCCCGCCGAGCGCCTCGACGAGCTCTACCGCTGGGTGGAGTCGAACGCGCTGCGCACCGCCGAGTGGTACCTCTCCGACCGCGTCTGGAAGCGGCGCTGCGCCCGCCTCCTGCGCGTCGGCACGGCCCTCGGCGCGATCGCGGGCGCCGCGCTGCCGCTGCTCGATCTGGCCCGGGTCGCCGACGGCCTGGCCGGCTGGGGCTATCTCTCGCTGCTCCTCGGCGCCGCCTGCCTCGCCTGCGACCGGTACTTCGGCATCACGTCGGGCTGGATAAGGAACGTGGCCACCGCGCAGGCCGTGCAGCGCCGGCTCCAGGCGCTCCAGTTCGACTGGGCCTCGGAGAGCGTGCGCGAGGTGCTCGGCCCGACGGAGGGCACGGCCAGCGAGGCCGCCGAGCGCTGTCTGGGCATCCTGCGCCGCTTCTCGGAGGACGTGACGGAGCTGGTACGGGCGGAGACCACGGACTGGATGGTCGAGTTCCGCTCCGGCCCGGCGCCGCTGGCCCTGCAGGCCGTCGGCACGCCCCCGGGCGCCCGCCCCGAGGGCGGCCACCCCTCGGGCCGCTTCCCGCTGCCGCCGGGCACCCGGCCCAACATGCCGCGCCAGCGCCCGCCGGAGCCGCGCTGAGCGCCGTACGCCACCGCCCTCCGAGGGCCCGTACTAGCTGAGGATGATCATCGAGCCCTGTGCCAGGCTGCGGGTCGCCGCCGCGTGCAGCCCCAGCCAGACGTGCCGCTCCCGGGCGAAGGGGCTGTCGTCCTGGTACGGGGCCGGGGCGGCGGGCTCCTCCAGGCTGGTGGGCCGGTCCGGGGGCGCGGGCGCGGCCGGCGGGTTCGCCGGGTCGATGCCGATCGAAGGCGCGACGAACTCCAGCTCCCGCAGGAGCCCGTGCGAGGAGCCGAGCGGACCCCCGCCCTCCAGGAGCTCGTCGTTGGAGAGCGGTACGGGGAAGTCGACCGGCACGTAGGCGCCGGCGTGGTCGTAGTGCCACACCAGGTGCGACTGCTGGGCGGTCGCCTCGAACATCTCCAGGAGCTGCTCGTAGTCCCCGCCGAGCTCGCCGACCGGTTCGACGGGCAGCCCGCACATCTGCAGCAGATAGGCGCGGCGCAGGAAGTGCAGGGCCTCGTAGTCGAAGCCCGCGACCGGGGCGACGTCGCCGGTCAGCCCCGGCATGTAGGCGTAGACGGGCACGGTGGGCAGGCCGGCCTCGGTCAGGGCCTGGTCGAAGGTGGCTATCTCTTCGGCGAAGGGGTTGTCGGCGCTGTGGCACAGCACGTCGACGAGGGGGACCAGCCACAGGTCACAGGCCAAGGGAGGCTCGCTCTCCGTCAGTTGCAGGGGTGGCCAGGTTAGTGGGGCCGCGCGGCCCCGCCTACCCGCTGGGTGCCTGCCCGCCCGGGCCGCCCGTCAACCCGTACGTCTCAACCCGTACGCCGGGAGCGCGCTTCCAGCCGGTCCGCCCACTCCAGCGACCGCGCGTTGTAGTCCCGTACGACCGCCACCGCGCCGTCCGCGTCACCGCGCGTGATCGCGTCGACCAGCTCGACGTGGCCGCTCCACAGCCAGCCGACCAGATCGCGGTCGGAGCGCAGGTACGGGACCGAGAAGACCCACGCCTGGACGCGCAGCCGGTGCAGGAAGTCGGCGATGTAGTCGTTGGCGGCGACGAGCCGGCCCAGCTCGCGCCAATAGCGGATGTCGTAGCCGATGAGGACGTCCAGGTCCCCGGCCCGGGCGGCGCGGGCGGCGGCCTCGCCCCGGCGGCGTATGGAGACGAGGGTGACGCCGTAGGTGAGGTCGGGCTCGGAGGAGGGCGCGGCGGCGTCGGCGGGCGGCTCGGGGGAGGGCGCGGCGGGCGGCTCGGAGGAGGGCGCGGCGGGCGGCTCGGGGGAGGGCGTCTTCCGGCGGAAGATGCCGTCCACGACGAGCATGCGGGCCTCGACCATGCCCCGGTAGTCGTCGACCGAGAACTCGTGCACCCGGAAGCCGCGGTGCTGGTCGGAGTCGAGCAGCCCCTGCGCGCAGAGGTCGACGAGGGCCTCGCGCACGGGCGTCGCGGAGACGCCGTACTGCTCGGCGATCTGCTTGACCGTGAACTCCTCGCCCGGCTGGAGACGCCCAGCGAGGACTTCGTCACGCAGCGCGTCCGCGATCTGCTGTCGCAGGGTGTTGCGGGTGACAGCTCCGCTCGCGGGCATGTGATCGGCCCCCTCCGTCCGGTCCGTCCGGTTCCGGGACACCCTAGTCCAGGGTGGGGAGGGGGCCGATCACGGTGGTGTCACTCCCTTGAGGTCACACCGTGTGCTCGTCGGCGACGCTCAGCGCCGCGTCCAGGGCGGCCAGGCCCTCCTTGGCCTCCGCCTCGCTGACGTTGCAGGCGGGGACGGCGTGGGTGCGGTTCATGTTGATGAACGGCCACAGGCCGTTCTTCTTCGCCGCGGCGCCGAAGGCGGCCATCGGCGCGTTGGCCTCGCCGGCCGCGTTGTACGGGACGAGCGGCTCGCGCGTCTCCTTGTTCTTGACCAGGTCGAGCGCCCAGAAGACGCCCATGCCGCGGACCTCGCCGACCGACGGGTGGCGCTCCGCCAGCTCGCGCAGGCCGGGGCCGAGGACCGTCTCGCCGATGTGGGCGGCGTGCTCGACGACCTTCTCCTCCGCCATCACGTTGATGGTGGCGACGGCGGCGGCGCAGGCCAGCGGGTGCCCGGAGTAGGTCAGACCGCCGGGGTACGGGCGGGTGTCGAAGGTCGCGGCGATCTCCGCGCTGATGGCGACGCCGCCCAGCGGCACGTACCCGGAGTTCACGCCCTTGGCGAAGGTCATCAGGTCGGGCACGACGTCGAAGTGCTCGGAGGCGAACCACTTGCCGGTGCGGCCGAAGCCCGCCATCACCTCGTCGAGGATGAAGACGATCCCGTACTTGTCGCAGATCTCGCGCACGCCGTTCAGGTAGCCGGGCGGCGGGGTCATGATGCCGGCCGTGCCCGGCACGGTCTCCAGGATGATCGCGGCGACGGTCGCCGGGCCCTCGAAGGCGATGGTGTCCTCGAGGTGCTGGAGCGCGCGCTGGCACTCCTCCGCCTCGGTGGTGGCGTAGAACGGCGAGCGGTAGAGGAACGGCGCCCAGAAGTGGACCACGCCGGCCGAGGCCGTGTCGGAGGCCCAGCGGCGCGGGTCACCGGTCAGGTTGATCGCGGTGGAGGTGGCGCCGTGGTACGAGCGGTAGGCCGAGAGCACCTTCGTACGGCCGGTGTGCAGCCGGGCCATGCGGACGGCGTTCTCGACGGCCTCGGCGCCGCCGTTGGTGAAGAAGATCTTGTCCAGGTCGCCCGGCGTGCGCTCGGCGATGAGGCGAGCGGCCTCCGAGCGCACGTCCACGGCGAAGGCGGGCGCGAAGGTCGCGAGCTTCCCGGCCTGCTCCTGGATCGCGGCGACGACCTTGGGGTGCTGGTAGCCGATGTTGGTGTAGACGAGGCCGCTGGTGAAGTCGAGGTAGCGGTTGCCGTCGTAGTCCCAGAAGTACGAACCCTCGGCGCCGGCGACGGCGAGCGGGTCGATCAGGCCCTGGGCGGACCAGGAGTGGAACACGTGCGCGCGGTCGGCGGCCTTGACGGCAGCACCGGCCTGGGGGTCGGGTTCGACATGAGGGGTCATGGGTCGAAGGGTAGGTAACCGCAGGTGGGGCGGGCCATGACCATCTTGTCCACCGAGACCGGGGCGGACGAGACAGGTTGCTGGGCGGGGTTCCCCGACGGACGTCCGGCGGCCTTCAGCGCCAGGGGTCGAGGGCGTGCTTGCCGCGGGTCCGGCGGGTGCCGAGCCGCCGCAGCACCTCCGGGCCGTCGGCCAGGGGGTGCACCTCGGGGGCGCCCGGCGGGTAGACGCCGGCTCCGATGAGGGCGGCGAGTTCGTCGAGCAGCGAGCGGAAGACCGCCGGCGCCTCGGCGGCGAGCGCGCCGACGTGCAGGCCCTTGATCTGGGCGTGGTGGGTGAACACCAGGTCGTGGGTGCTGAGGCTCGCGTCGCCGGACGCGGCGCCGAACACGACGACCCGCCCGGTGAAGGCCCTCGGCGTCGCTCCAGCCGGCGGGAACGGGGGCACGCCCGCGGCCGGCATCGTCATGTACTGGGCGAAGGCGCCCAACCGGTGCCGACGACGTGGGTGCCGAGCGGGAGCGGGCTGTCGATCCCCGGCCCGGCCCCGACGATCTCCCCGGCGGCCTCGAAACCGGCCACGTACGGCGCCTCGGGGCCTCCCCCGTACGTGCCGTGGCTCTGCATGACGTCCGCGAAGTTGACTCCGGCGGCGGCGACCCGGACCAGGTACTCGCCGGGGCCGGGGACCGGGCGGCGGCGGTCGGTCGTGAGGACCAGGTCCTCGGGGCCTCGGTGCGACCGCTGGACGAGCGCGCGGCTCACGCCGCTGACCTTGGAGGCCTCACCGATCCTCATGCCCGGAGACCACGTGAGCAGGCGTTCTGACCGTGGCGGAGGCGTGCGACCACCGTCACGTCGTCCACCTGGAGATCCAGGACGAGAGCATGCTGATCACCTAGCCGCCAAGGGGAGTACAGACGCCCAGCGCTGTGCGAAGATCCGAGCACAGACCCTGAGTGTTCGCGAATCACTGGCGCTCATCGAGCGGTTGGCGGGAGAACGATCATGAGCGAGTCCACTCCGAGCTGGTTCACGTCCTCGTACAGCGACGGCAGCGGCGGCAACTGATGGACAGGGCCCTCGCCGTCATAGGCGCGCTGCTCGTCGTCATCGGGCTGTTCGCTCTGATCGCCGTGACCGGCAACCTCGTGCTGTGGCTGAAGCTGCGCGCGCTGGTGCGGCACGGCGTGCAGGGCGACGCGGTGTCGTACCACCACGACTGGATGAACCGGAAGTTCCGGGTGCACTACCGGATCCACGTGGACGGCGGCCGCAGTGGTGAGTTCTACGAGCTCCAGGTGACCGAGCCGGAGCCGGTGGGGTCGGTGGCGACGGTCGTGTACGACCCGCGCCGGCCCGGCCGGGCGATGCTCGGGACGGAGAAGACGGTGCTGGCGAAGTACCGTTCGGAGACCGGCGTGCTGAAGTTCTGCGCGGCCTTCGGGATCCCGGTCGCCGCGCTGGGGGGCCTTCTGATCGCGCTGTTCGACGGCGGAAGCTGAGGCTCAGCGCGCGAGCATCCGCTCCAACAGGCTGACGAGCAGGGACCGTTCCGCGACCGACAGCGGGGCCATCAACTCGTCCTGCGCGTCGGCGAGGATCTCGTCGAGGCGCCGGAGGTGCCGGCGGCCCTGCGAGGTGATCGTCACGACGTTGCGGCGGCGGTCGGCCGGGTCGGGGGTGCGGGCGACGTGCCCCTGTGCCTCCAGCTCGTTCATGACGGCGACGAGGTCGCTGCGGTAGATGCCGGTGCGACGGCTGAGGCCGGCCTGGCTGGTGGGGCCGTACTCGGCGAGTGAGGCGAGCGCCGCGTAGTGCCATTTGCGGGCGTCCTCGGCGGCGAGACGCTCGCTCACCACGCGGTCGGCGCGGGCCGAGGTGAGCGCGAGCAGGCGGCTGGGCAGGCCGCGCAGGCGGTCGGGGAGGTCGGTGACCTCGGGCATCTCGGGGGTCTCGGGGGTCTCGGGGTGCTCGGGAGTCTCGCTCATGCGGTGCAGATTACCCCTTGCGTTAGTGGCACGAACGATCTACTGTCGTTAGTGGCACAAACGTTAGTCGCCTGAACGTTAGAGGAGTGAATGAGCATGCCCGTGCACACCGATGCCGTCAACGCCGCCGGCGCCATCAGCGCCACCGCCGCCCCGGCCGCCGCTCCCCTCGCCGATGCCCGCGCGCTCGGCCTGGCCCACTACGCCGCCCGTGGCGTCCTGGAACATGTCCTGGGCCGGCACGGCGCCACGTTCCAGCAGCAGATCGCCCTGCGCGCCGCCGTCACGGCCGACGCCCCGCAGACGGCGGACGAGCTCATCGCCCAGGTCAGGGGCTCCCTCAAGGCCGACCCGGCAGACATCCGCACCACCCTCGACGAGCTGGAGGCCCGGAAGCTGCTCGTCACCGACGGCGCCCACCTCCTCCCGACGGACGCGGGTCGCGAGCTGCTCGCCACCCTCGCCGCGGAGAGCGCCCCCGTCTCGGCCCGGGTCTGGGGCGGCATACCCACCGAGGACCTCGCCGCCGCCGGCCGCGTGCTCGCGCTGGTGACCGAGCGGGCCAACGCGGAGCTCGCAGCGCTGACCGCCTGACGGCCTCACCGCCTGACCGCCTCACCGCCTGGCCGCCTGGCCGCCTGACGCCTGACGCCTGACGCCTGACGCCTGATCGCCTGACGGCCCAGGAAACCGGCGGGCTGAGTGTCCGCACTCGCTGTTACGCTCCGTTCTCCTGCAATGGGGGACGTTGCAGAAGACCAGCAGCTGCAACAGGCAAGCACAGCAACACCAGGGGACCCGGGCCCGCGGAGGGCCCCAGGGTGCCCGGGGGAAACGGGGAGGGAACCAGGTGGTTCGTCATGCCCTCGCGCGGAGGGCGACCGTCGCCGCGCTCGGACTCGCAGTATCCACAGGCGGGTTGATCCCGCTCGCCGCACCGGCCACGGCGACCGAAGGGCCGACGGTGCCGCAGGAGGTGGTCGTCCCGCCGACACATCGGGAGACCTCCGGCGCGGTCGTGCCCGTCGAGCGGCTCGCCCTCGACCACGGGCAGCTGAAGGTCGTCGACCACAGCGACGAGTGGTCGGCCAACCGGCAGTCCTGGGCCCGCGAACTCAGCACGAGCGGCCCCCTCACGGTCGGCGAGCGGTCCGCCAAGGCGGGAATCGTGGACGCCTGCCCTGCGGGCGACGCGGCCTGTGAGCAGTACTGGCCCACCGGGGACGGCCGCTATCTGAGCCACATCGGGGGCAGCGACGCCTACGCCGTCGTGCAGGGCTGGGAGCAGGGCGGGTTCCTCTCCGCCTACCTGGGCGGCTCGTCCCGCATCCGCGACCTCAGCGGCCCCTATCTGGTCGTGGACACCACCAAGCCGACGGGGACCAAGCAGCGCGTCCTGCTCCTCGGCGTGGACGACGCGCACACCCAGGTCCTGGAGGAGCGCGCGCCGGTCGCGTCCGCCCTGTGGGGCTCGTGGCTGTGGAGCGCCGGCGCCGAGAAGGGCGAGGTCGCCGCGAAGGACCTGAAGACGGGCAAGGCCGTCGAGTCCCTGAACACCGGCGCCGACTGCGTGCCCGAGGAGCTCCAGGCCGCCGGCCGCTGGCTCTACTGGTCATGCGGCGCGAACGGGCCCGCCGGGGTCTACGACCGTACGGCCAAGACCTCCCGGTCCGTCCCGTCCGGCGAGGCCCTGCTCGGCGACGGCTACGTCGTCACCCACGACAAGGCCGCCGGCAAGCTCGTCCTCACCGGCGCCGCGGCCGACGGTCCCGCCGACCGCGTCGTGGGCGACCTTCCCGACACGGGCACCTCCCAGCGCCGCGTCCGCTGGACCGTCGACAAGTTCGGCGGCCACCTCGCCTACGCCGACGCCGAGGAACAGATCCACATAGTCCCCAGCGGCATCGCGCCCCAGCCGCTGTCCGTCCTGTCCCGGGAGGACGCCCCGGTCGTCCACGCCCGGGACACCGAGCACCCGACCGTGCTCACCTCCCTGGTGCCGTCCCGGCCCTTCGGCGGCTGGATCCTGACGGCCCGCCACACCCGCACCGGCAAGGTCAGCGAGCTGGCCTCCGGCGCGGACGGGCGCTGGCTGCGCCCGACCTGGGACGGCAAGGACAAGGCCGGCACGCTGCTGCCCAACGGCGAGTACACCTGGGCCCTCAGCACCCGGCCGGACGGCGCCACGGGAGCCGAGGTGAAGCTGACCGGCAGCACCGTCCTGCGCGGCGGCGCCTCACCGGCACACAGCTCCTTCACCAGCCTGCCGCCCCGGCGCGTGCTGGACACCCGCGACGGCACCGGCGTGCCCCGCGGGAAGGTCGGCCCCAGGGGAACGATCACGCTTGACCTGTCGAACGTCCCGGGTATCAACGTGTACACGACCACGTCCGTGGCCCTGCACGTCACCGCGACGAACGCGACATCGGGCACCTTCGTCTCCGCCTACGCGGACGGCACCGAGCGCGGCACCGCGTCCAACCTCAACGTGCCCGCCGGAAAGACCGTCTCCAATCTGGTGATCGTCCCGGTGGAGCGCGGCAAGGCCGTCTTCTACAACCACGCGGGCACGGTCGACCTCATCGCCGACCTCGCCGGTTCGCACACGCTGTGGGACGACAACGGCGCCCTGTTCCGCCCGATGGCCCCGTGGCGGGCCCTCGACACCCGCACGGGCCTCGGCGCGCCCAAGGCCCGGGTCCAGGCCGGCTCGCGCACCCACCTGTCCTTCGCGGGCACGGCCGTGGGCGGCGCCGACGTGACCGCCGTGGTCCTGAACCTCACGGCCACCGGCGGCACCTCCGGCACCTTCGTCACCGCCCTGCCCACCGGCGCCCCGGTGGTCGGCTCGCACCTCAACCCCGGCAAGGGCGAGACCCGTTCGAACCTGGTGGTCGTCCCCGTCAAGGACGGTGGCATCGACCTCTACAACCACGCCGGCTCCCTCGACCTCATCGCCGACGTGGCCGGCTACTACACCAGCGCCCAGGTGGGCTCCCTCCACGAGGCGCTGACCCCGGCCCGGGTCATGGACACCCGCACCGGCACCGGCGTCGCCAAGGCCAAGATCGGCGCCGGCCGTACGGTCACCCTGACCGTCGCCGGCCAGGCCGGCATACCCGCGACCGGCGCCACGGCCGTCGTGCTCAACGTGACCGCCACCAACGCCACGGCGGGCACCTACATCACGGCCTACCCGTACGGCACCGCCCGTCCGGGCGCGTCGAACCTCAACGTGCCGGCCGGTGCGACGGTCTCCAACCTGGTGATCGTCCCCGTGAAGGACGGCAAGGTGACGTTCTACAACCACGGCGGCACGACCGATCTGGTCGCTGACGTGCAGGGTTTCTACGCGGAGTAGGAACCGGAAGGAATCTGCGGGCCGGAGCCTGCAAGCGCTTGTAGGCTCCGGCCCACCCTGCGGTGGGGGGCACGGCAGGGTCTGGGACACGGGGAGGGACTTCAGTGACTCGCCACACCCTGGCGCGGGGCGCGTTCGCCGCCGCGATGGGTCTGACACTTTCCGTCGGCGGTCTGACGCCGCTGGCCATGGCCGCACCGGCGGCCGACACACCGATGACGCAGGAGACGGTCCTACCGGCCGCCTTCAAGGCCACACCGCGCGGCGGCACGCCCTACCTCGCCGAGCAGTCCCGCTTCCGGGGGCTCGACGGAGCGGGCGCCGAGGGCGTCTTCCACACCGAAGAGGGCCTCAAGGGCGTCCAGTGGACCCGCTACGCGAACGGCAGCTCCGTCGCGGTCACGGAACCGAGCACGCCGTGGACCTCCGTCCAGGCCACCGGCAGCGACACCCTCGCCTATCTGCGAGCAGGTGAGGTCGAGCTCCGTCACGCGGACGGCACTTCGCAGAAGGTCGCCGTGCCGGACGGCCTCGACTCCGTGAAGGTCTTCGGCTCGACGGTCGTCGGCCACAAGACGGCCGCCCAGCCCGACGGCACGGGCACGTACACCGTCGAAACCCATCTGCTGACCGCTCGGGCCGACGGTTCCACCCGGGACGTGCTCGTCACCGACGCGGACGGGGCCGCCTTCCCGGGCGTGCCGTTCGACTACGACGGCACGTACCTCGTCATGACCGACGAGGCACCCGACGGGAAGTCCACCCGGGTCGCGCTGGTCGACAAGGAGACCGGCAAGGTCGCCCAGCTCGCCACGCCGACGCCGGAGCTGTACCCGATGGCGGTCTCGTCGAAGTACATCGCCCTGCGGGACCCGGCCGCCGTGGCCACCACGAACAAGATCACGCTCCTTTCCCGGGCCGATCTCTCCGCTCCGCCCGTCACCGTGGACCTGGGCGAGGGCACGTTCCACTTCGACAATGCCGCCGTGGTCGGCGACCAGCTGCTCTACACCGATGTCCAGAACCAGGTGTGGGCCAAGCCGATCGGCGGCGGCGATGCCGTCCTGCTCGTCGGCAGGTCGACCGGTGGGGTCTCCACCGGCTCCGACGGCACCGCCGTCGTCATCGGTGGCTCCGGCGCCGACGACTGGGGCGTCCGCCGCATCACCGCCGGCACCGACGGCAAGGCGACGGTGACGCTCGTGAAGCGGTTCGCACCGCTGCCCGCCAGGATCCGTGGCATCGCGCTGGCCCAGGGCGAGCTGGCCGTCGTCGACGACAGCGACGAGAGCAACCGGGCCTACCTCCGCTCCGGCGGGGTCGGCAGCGCGGAGTTCGACAAGCGCACTGCGTTCCTCGGACCACTCCCGGACTGCGCCGTCAACGACACGGACTGCGACCCACGCCTGCAGGACCTGGGCGACGGCCGCTTCGCCGCCCATCTGCGCGGTGTGGACGTCGTCGAGCAGTACGACGTCGGACGTCCCGGCGACAGAAGGCTCGTCTCCCCCGCACGGGGCAGCCGCCTCCTCGAAGCCGCCCCGAACCAGCTGCTCTTCCGCGATCCCGACAGCGCGCTCGTGGCCTACGACGCGACCGAGAGCGGAAGCCACGCGCTCGGTCAGGCCCCGGCCGCCGCGCTGTGGGGCTCCGTCCTCTTCAGGGCCGATCGCACCGTGCCGGGCCGGATCAGCACGCGGACGGTCTCGGGCTGGTACAGCACCTCGTACGACAACGTGGCCCCCTGCGTCCCGCAGGAACTTCAGGCCAGCCAGCGCTGGCTGTACTGGAACTGTGGTCCGGACGGTCCGGCCGGCGCCTACGACCTCCAGAAGCGCACCTCGCAGCGCGTGCCCGCCGGCGAGGCGCTGCTCGGCGACGGATTCGTCGTCACCCACGACAAGGCCGCAGGCACGCTCGTCCTGACCGGACTCGACCCCGCTCAGCCTGTCAGCCGGGTGGTCGGAGAGCTTCCCGACAGCGGGGTCTCGCAGCGGCACGTCCGCTGGAGCGTGGACCGCTTCGGCGGTGGTGTCGCCTACGTCGACGCCCAGGAGCAGGTGCACCTCGTTCCCTCGGGCGTCGCCACCCAGCGTCTCGGCTACGTGGACTACCGGGACCAGAAGACCGTCGACGGCGCCGCGCCCGCCGCCCCGTTGGTGTCGATCACCTTCAACAAGCCGGTGGCCTCGTGGACGCTGCGCGCGCGGAACCGCGACACGGGCACGACGTACGAGGTGGCGAGCGGCGGGCCGGCACGCGGGGTCATCGCGCCCAAGTGGAACGGCCGTGACGCGGCGGGCAACCCGATGCCCAACAGCGTCTACCGGTGGACCCTGGCCGCCAAGCCGGCCGACGGCGTGGGGCCGGACGGCAGCGTCATCGGCGAGGCCGGCCTGGTCAACTCGGTCCGCACCGCCACCGAGGCGTACCGGAGCGTCACTCCGTCGCGTCTCATGGACACCCGCACCGGGACCGGCGTTCCCAAGGCCAAGGTGGGCCCCCAGGGCACCGTCTCACTGCCCGTCACCGGCCGGGGCGGGGTCCCGGCCACCGGCGTCACCGCCGTGGTCGTCAACCTGACCGCGACGAACGCGACCGCGGGCACATACGTCACGGCCTACCCGTACGGCACGACGCGGCCGACCGCGTCGAACCTGAACGTGCCGGCCGGGAAGACCGTGCCGAACATGGTCGTCGTCCCGGTGAAGGACGGGAAGGTCACCTTCTACAACAACTCCGGCACCGTCGATCTGATCGCCGACGTCCAGGGCTACTACGCTCCCGACGCGGGCGATCTGTACCAGCCGCTGAGCCCTGCGCGGCTGCTCGACACCCGCAGTGGACTGGGCGCGCCGAAGGCGAAGCTCCCTGGGCACCGGACGCTGTCGCTGACCGTGGCCGGCCGCGGCGGAGTGCCCACCGGGGCGAAGTCGGTCGTGCTGAACGTGACCGCGACCGACCCGGCGACCGCCACCACCGTGGCCGTCGTCCCGCAGGGCGGTCTCACCTCGTGGTCCGGGACGTCGCTCCTGAACCCGTCGGCCGGGGAGACCGTGTCGAACCTCGTCGTCGCCCCGGTGGTCGACGGCAAGGTGCACCTGTACAACAACGCGGGCGCGGTCGATCTGATCGCCGACGTGCAGGGTTACTACGTGGACGGTCCCGGCTCGTGGTTCGAGCCGCTGACCCCGGCCCGGCTCCTGGACAGCCGCTCGGACCCCGTCCTCGGCACGTTCAAGCTCGGAGCGGGCCAGACGTTCGACCTGCCCGTCGCGAGCAGGGGCGGTGTCACCAGCTCCGACGTCACCGCGGTCGTGCTCAACCTGACCGCGACGAACGTGACCGCGGGCACGTACCTGTCCGCCTATCCGTACGGCACAGCGCGCCCCGGCGTCTCGAACCTGAACGTGCCCGCCGGGAAGACCGTGTCCAACCTGGTGGTCGTGCCCGTCAAGGACGGCCGGATCACTCTCTACAACCACGCCGGCTCGGTCGACGTCATAGCCGACGTCCAGGGCTACTTCGCGAAGTAGCCCTGGACCGGGCGGATCGTCCGCACGAGGCGGCCCGAGGCCGGCTCAGATCATCAGGATGATCCGCCCGGGGCGGCGGCCCGCCTCCGCGCGGCGGTGGGCCTCGGCGACCTCTTCGAGGGGCATGACGTCGGCCACACGGGTGATGAGCCGCCGGTCGGCGACCATCTGGAAGATGGCGGCCAGCTCGACGGGGTCGGGACGGCCGAAGACGGTCTCGACGCGGATGCCGCGTTCGGAGACGGGGGTGCGGTCCTTCGCGAGGGCGACGAAGACGCCGCCGTCCTTGACTGCGGGGAGGACCGGGCTGCCGACGAGGGAGCCGTCGAAGACTCCGTCGACGCGGTCGGGGACGGTCGCGAGGAGCTGGTTGAGGACGTCGACGGGTTCGCCGCGGGTGACGCAGTGCTTGGCACCCAGGACCTTGAGCTCGCTCTCGTCGCCCTCATGGGCGACGGCGACGACCTCCAGGCCGGCCGCCGAGGCGAACTGGACGGCGAAGCGGCCCACGACGCCGCTGGCGCCGGTGACGAGGAGCGTCGAGCCCGGGGGGAGGTCGAGCACGCCGAGGCCCTGCTGGGCGGTGACGGCGGCCAGGGGGACGGAGGCCGCCTGGGTGAAGTCGATGTCGTCCGCGATCGGCGCCAGCCACTCCGGGTCGACCCGGATGACCTCCGCGTAGGTGCCCTCGCCCGTCCGCTCGGTGAACCAGGGCACGAAGCCGGCCACCCGGGTACCGGCCGGAAGGGTGCCCGCCGGGCCGGGCGCGGGATCGAGGAGCCGGCCGGCGAAGTCCGTGCCGAGGACGAACGGGGGCCGCAGCGGCTCCAGCTCGTCGGCGTAGTAACCCGCGCGGATCCTCATGTCCGCGACGGCCACACCGGCCGCCTTCAACCGGACCCGGACCTTGCCGGGCACGTCCCCGGGCTCGGGCTCGGGGCGGCGGGCCATCCTCAGGACCTCGGGTCCGCCGTAGGCGGTCACTTCGACGACACGCATGGGGTTTTTCCTCCTGCGGCAGCCCCCTCGTCGCCATTAGACCCAGGCCCGCCACCCCCGGCAACAGGTGAAGGAGGCTCGGGGGAACCGGACTGTTAGCCGAGGTCCGCACCGCCCCGTACCGCTCCGCGCCGAATCCGGCTCTGGCATGCTCTGACCTCGTGGATCCCTTGAGCACGCAAGACCCGGTCGTCATAGGGCCTTTCCGGCTGATCGGACGGCTCGGCACCGGCGGCATGGGCCGGGTGTACCTGGGCCGGTCGGCGGGCGGCCGGGCGGTCGCGGTGAAGGTCGTGCATCCGGAGCTCGCCGCGCAGGAGGAGTTCCGGCTGCGGTTCGCCCGCGAGGTCGCCGCCCTGGAGAAGGTCGGCGGCACCGGTACCGCGCCCGTGCTCGGCTCGGACACCGGGGCCGAGCTGCCGTGGGTGGCCGTCGGATACGTACCCGGGCCCTCGCTGCGTACGGTCGTGGCCGACGAGTACGGGCCGCTGCCGCCCGCCAGCGTGCGCACCCTCGCCGCCGGGCTCGCCCAGGCCCTCACCCACATCCACGCCGCCGGCCTGGTCCACCGCGACCTCAAGCCGTCCAACGTGCTGCTCACCGTCGACGGACCGCAGATCATCGACTTCGGCATCGCGCGCGCCCTCGACACCGTCACCGACGGCGGCCTGACCAGCACCGGCGCGGTCGTCGGCTCGCCCGGCTTCATGTCGCCCGAGCAGGTCCGCGGCGAGAAGCTCACGCCCGCCTCCGACGTGTTCTGCCTGGGCTCGGTGCTCGTGTACGCGGCGACCGGGCGCTCGCCGTTCGGCGGCGCCGACAGCGGGGTGCACGCCACCATGTTCCGCATCGCCCACGACGAGCCCGACCTCACGGACCTCGCGCCCGAGCTCGCCGGCCTGATCCGGGCCTGTCTCGCCAAGGACCCGGCCGCGCGCCCCTCGGCGACCGAACTCGTCGACACGCTCCAGGTCACCGACCCGTGGCTGCCCGCCGACGTCCTGGCCCGGCTCGGCCGCCACGCCGCCCGGCTCCTCGACACCGAGGACCAGGGCCCCCAGCCGCCCGCCGAGGCCCCCACCCCGGCCCCCACCCCGGCTCCCGCCGCACCCCGGCGCCGCCGCAAGAAGCTGCTCGCCGCCGCGACCGCGCTCGCCGTCGCCGCCGCGGCGGCGGGACTCGCGTACGCCTACTGGCCCGCCCCGGGCACCGCCGGACCGGACGGCAAGGCCCGCGGCGGTACGGGGGCGAGCGCGGGCACCGGTTCGGCCCGGGCCGCCGGGATCGTCCCGGCCGCGTTCGTGGGCGCCTGGGAAGGCGTCCTCCGGGGCTCGGCCGACGCCCCCTACGAGACCAGCCGCATCGAGATCACCCAAGGCCCCGCGGGCGCCCGGACGGCCGTCTACACCCATGTCACCGGCGAGCAGCTGTGCATGGGCCGGGCCGCCCTCGTCTCCGCCACCGACACCGAACTGGTCCTCGGCGAGGCCGAGGTCACCGCGAGCGTCCCCGCCCAGCGCTGCACCCCGGCCGCCCGCCAGACCCTCCGGCTGCGCTCGAACGACGTCGTCGAATGGAGCTCCGGCGTCGCCAAGGCCACCTTCCAGCGGACCGCGTCCGGCGCGAGCGTCGTCCCCGCCGCCCTCCTCGGCACCTGGAAGCAGAACCCGGCCACCGTCACTCAGCCCGAGCCCGACCGCTGGAGCTACCGCGTCACCGTCACCCAGGGCCCGGTCGGCGCCCCGCTGGTCCGCTTCGAGCAGATCTACCCGCGCACCGACAAGGACGGCAACCTGACCTCCGAGGACGTCCACTGCACCGCCACCGCGCTCGTCGGCGGCGTCGGCGGCCTCCTCGTCGTCGGCCCGCAGACCCGCGACCCGGACAGCTGGGACCCGGAGTGTGTGGAGGAGGGCTCCAGCAACCTCCGGATCGCCCACTACCAGGGCAAGGAGCTGCTCCAGGTCTACGGCATGAGCGCGGACGGCGAGCCGGGGGAGTTCGTCCGCGAGTAGCCCGCCGGACAGCACACCTAGGCGGGCTCGGCCGCCGCCACCGCTCCCGGCCCCGTCCCCACCGCCACCGCTCCCGGCCCCGTCCCCGCCGCCACCGCTCCCGCCACTTCCGCCACCGCCCTCGCGTAGTCCTGGACCAGCCCGCGGGGGTCGTCGGCGCGCCAGGCGAGGGCGAAGCGGGACGGGGAGATGCCGTCGACGGGGCGGGTGACGACGCCGTCGCGGGCGAGGAGCGGGGCGTTGCCGGTGGCGACCAGGCAGATGCCGAGGCCGCCGACGAGGGCCTCGTACGTCTCGTCGGCGCTGGCGACCTCGGCGCCGACCACCGGGGGGCGGCCGGCGCGGGCGTCGAGGGCGAGCCAGTAGTCGCGGAGCTCGGGGCCGGTGGGCGGGAGGGCGAGGAAGGGCTCGTCGAGGAGGTCGGCGAAGGCGAGGCGGTCGCGGGCGGCGAGCGGGTGGTCGGCGGGGAGGGCGACGAGGCGGGGTTCGGTGGCGACGACGATCCAGCGGAAGCGCTCGGCGCCGGTGAGCGGCAGCCAGACGAAGGCCACGTCGCTGGAGCCGTCGGCGAGCCCGGCCGTCGGGTCCTCCCAGCCGACCTGGCGCAGCCGGGTGCGGGCCCGCGGGTGGGCCGCGGTGAAGCGGGAGCGGATCGCGGGCAGCAGGCCGCCGCGGCCCGGGCTGGTGCTCATCCCGACGACCAGGGTGCCGTCCGCGGCCTCCCGGGCGGCCCGTACCGCGGCGTGGCCCTCCGTCCAGGCGGTGAGCACGGCGCGGGCGTGCGGCAGCAGCGCCGTACCGGCCTCGGTGAGGCGGACGCCGTGCCGGTCTCGGTCGAAGAGCGGGGCGCCGAGCTGGCGCTCCAGCGCCCGGATCTGCTTGCTGAGCGCCGGCTGCGAGACGTACATCCGCTCGGCGGCGCGCGTGAAGTGGAGCTCCTCGGCGACGGCGAGGAAGTAGCGCAGATCCCGCCCGTGCACGTCCACGACCCCGTGCGCGTCCAGGAGCCGACTCACGTCCACGTGCCCGTTCACATCCATAACCATGGGCTATCACGAGGGATCTTGGACGGGCAACGCCCTTCAGGCGCACGCTAGTTGCACAACGAACGAGGGGAATCAACGAACATGAGCAAGGTCTGGCTGATCACCGGCGCCAACAGCGGCTTCGGACGCGCCTTCGTCGAGGCGGCGGTCGGCGCCGGGGACGTCGTGGTCGCCGCCGCGCGCCGCGCCGGCACCCTGGACGAGCTGGTCGCCGCCCACCCCGACCAGGTCGAGGCCGTCACCCTCGACGTCACGGACACGGCCGCGATCGACCGCGTGGTGGCCGAGGTCGCCGAGCGGCACGGCCGCATCGACGTCCTGGTCAACAACGCGGGCCGCACCCACGTCGGTTCGGTCGAGGAGACCGGCGACGCCGAGCTGCGCTCGCTCTTCGACGTCCACGTCTTCGGTCCCGCCGCCCTCACCCGGGCCGTCCTGCCCCACATGCGGGCCCGCCGCTCCGGCGCGATCGTGCAGCTCAGCAGCGTCGGCGGCCAGATGTCGATGGCCGGCTTCGGCGCCTACAGCGCGACGAAGTTCGCCCTGGAGGGCATGTCCGAGGCGCTGGCCGCCGAGGTCGGCCCGCTCGGCATCCGCGTCCTGATCGTCGAGCCGGGCGCCTTCCGCACGTCCCTCTTCGGCAGCGGCAAGAGCCTCAGCACCGACACCATCGCCGACTACGCCGACACGGTCGGGGCCACCCGCGCCTTCGTCGAGGGCGGCGACGGCGGCCAGGCCGGCGACCCGGCGAAGGCCGCGGCGGCCGTCCTCGCGGCGCTGAACGCCGACGAGACGCCGCTGCGCCTCGCGCTCGGCGACGACTCGATCGACACGCTCTACGCCCACCTGGACCAGGTCCGGGCGGACCTGGACGCCTGGGAGAAGGTCGGCCGGGACACCAAGTTCGACGCGTAGCCGGACCGACGCCCAGCCGGACCGGGACCCAGCCGGACCGACGCCCAACCGGATGGACGCCCAGCCGGATGGACGCCCAGCCGGACGGGTCCGGGCATCCGGACCAGCCGGACTCCGGACAGGTGAAGGGGCCCGCTCCCCGGTTCGTGCGAACCCGGGAGCGGGGCCCCAGCCCGAGCCCAGAGGAAAGAGGTGTTAACGGGAGGCGCGGCGCGGCCCCCGCCCCCCCCCCGCGCGG